>JAPSJG010000145.1 GCA_031178305.1 Sinorhizobium sp. | reverse complement strand
CGTCCTTCAGGACGCACAAAGGACGCTGCAAGTTTTTGAGTCCACGTGCTTTCCGAAAATCGTTCCGATTTTCGGGCCGATGCGCTAGCCGCGTGGTCCTGCGTCTACTAGCAAAGGTGGTAGATTCTGACCGATCTGACCGGAGTTATTGTGTGTCGTGGCAAGGCACGCCGGGCGCCGATGCCGTAGCACCATAATCGTGGCACAACGCAGCCTCGGCGCGCAAGAGCCTGGCCCATCAGATCGGTCAGAACCTACCGCCATTGGTATAACATATCGCCAAGCGACGGGTTTACCAGCGCCCCGAAGAATTGTGCGTGAGATCGCGACCGACTTGTCGCCGGCGAGCGCTCTGCCTACATGCTTTCGGCGCATTTTATGTTGAAGGAGACCGGTCATGATTCTCGAGGCGGCGCGGCTTGCCTTCGCCAACCTCTTCGCGGTTGAAACGCGTGCCGTATTCTGGAAGGTCATCGGTCTCACGCTGCTTTCGCTCGTCGCGCTCTGGTTCGCATTGCGCGAGCTGTTCGCCTGGCTAGCGCTGCCCTGGATCGATACCTTGATACCCGGCACGCCCGAATGGGGAGGATGGCTCACTTTCATTCTCGGCATTTTCGCAAGCCTCGGGCTTGCTCTGGGGCTGGCGCTGCTGCTTGCCCCGGTAACCGCGATGATCGCCGGCTTCTTTCTCGATGACGTTGCCGAAGTGGTGGAGAGTCGCGACTATCCGGGCGAGCCGCCGGGGGTGCCGCTGCCGCTTGCCGAGGCGATCGTCAGCTCGGCGAACTTCCTCGGGGTGGTCATTCTCGGCAATATTCTCGCGCTCTTTCTCCTACTCGTACCCGGGCTCAACCTCATCGCGTTCTTTCTCGTCAACGGCTATCTGCTCGGGCGCGAATTCTTTGAATTCGCCGCCATGCGGCATCGTCGGCCGGAGGAAGCGCGACTCTTCCGCAGGAAGCACCGCGCAACGATATTCCTTGGGGGGCTGCTGCTCGCCGCCTTTTTGGCCGTGCCGCTTCTCAACCTGCTGACGCCGCTTTTTGCGGCCGGCATGATGGTGCATCTGCACAAGCTGCTTTCCGCTCGCGACCCGGGTTTTTCCCAAAGTTTGGCTACCGAAGCGCGAGTCTGAGGCGTAGCGGGGTAGCTGCCAATATGAAGAAATGGAGAACCGCATGAGCGAGGACGACCGGATCACCCGTCTGGAGGAAACGGTGGCACATCAGGCCAAGGCGATCGAGGAGCTCTCGGATCAATTGGCCGAGCAATGGAAAGTGGTCGAACAGACGCGTGCCAAGCTCGATCGGCTGACGGAGCGCTTCATGACGCTCGAGGAGCAGACGCGGGAATTGAACCCGGTGACGCGCCCGCCGCACTACTGATAGGCCAAACAAAAAGCCACCGGCTCGCTTTTTCGAACCGGCGGCTTCGATTGACTATCAGTCTGATCAGTACGGGCAGGACTCGTCTGTCATGTAGTCGTGCACCTGGAGGTTGCCGGCGATGATTTCTGCCTTCACCTTCTCGACCGCATCAAGCATTTCCGGCGTGATCAGGGCCTTGTTATGTTCGTCTAGAGCGTAGCCGACGCCGTCTTCCTTGAGGCCGAGATTGGAGACGCCGAACTCGAACTTGTCGTCCTTGGCGGCCATGAAGGAATCATAGACGGCGACGTCCACGCGCTTCAGCATCGAGGTCAGCACCTTGCCTGGCTGCAAACCGTTCTGGTTGGAATCGACGCCGATGCCGAGCTTGCCCGCATCTGCCGCCGCCTGCAGCACGCCGACGCCGGTGCCGCCGGCGGCGTGGTAGATGACGTCAGCGCCCTGGTCGATCTGCGACTTGGCGATCTCACCGCCCTTCACCGGATCGTTCCATGCGTCCGGCGTCGTGCCCGTATAGGCTTCGAGCACCTTGACGTTCTCGCCGGTCGACTTGGCGCCGCCGACATAGCCGCACGCGAACTTGTGGATCAGCGGGATATCCATGCCGCCGACGAAGCCGACGGTCTTCGTCTTGGAGGCGAGACTGGCCAGAACGCCGACGAGATAGGAGCCTTCCTGCTCCTTGAAGACGATTGACTTCACGTTCGGCTTCTCGACGACCATGTCGATGATGGCGAACTTGGTATCCGGATATTCCGGAGCGATTTTCTCGAGCGATGCGGCCCAGTTGAAGCCGGCCATGACGATCGGGCTGTTGCCGTCGCTGGCGAAGCGGCGCAGCGCCTGCTCCCGCTGGGCGTCGTTGGCGATCTCGAATTCGCGATATTCGATGCCGGTTTCGGCCGTGAATTTTTCGGCGCCGTTATAGGCGGCCTCATTGAAGGACTTGTCGAACTTGCCGCCGAGATCGTAGATGATCGCCGGCTTGACGTCGGCGGCGAGTGCCGTCGCGGACATCATCGAGAAAGCAAAGAGACCGAGAATGGTTTTTTTCATCTTGCAGCCCTGTCGTCGCAATTGAATGTTTTTCGGGTCTTCCGGGGCAAATGTCCCGCGAATCCCGCCCCTCTTCTGTTTAAGGCTTGGGTGGCCGCATCCTTGCACGGCTCAGGCAAAAAAACACCCAAAATTTTTCGGATGGTAAAAATGCCGTCGGCCCTCCTGCGAGGGCCGCCGGTTCGGGGGAATGCGGCAAGAAAGCAAGCGTATTCCGGAACGAATCCGCTCAACCGATCGGGCAACTGACGCCGGTGCCGCGCAACCCGCAATAGCCGTCCGGGTTCTTGGCGAGATATTGCTGGTGGTAATCCTCGGCGAAATAGAAGGGGCCGGCGGTCGCGATCTCTGTCGTGATCTCGCGCCCATGGTTGAAGGCGGTCAGTGCCCTTCGGAAGGCGTTGCGGGCCGCATTCGCCTCGGCAAGCTGCTCTTCGTCATAGACATAGATCGCGGAGCGGTAGGTCGTGCCGATGTCGTTGCCCTGCCGCATGCCCTGGGTTGGATCGTGTTCCTCGAAAAAGGTCTTGAGGAGGCGCGCGAAGGAGATCTTTTCAGGATCATAGACGACCAGCACCACCTCGGCATGCCCCGTCAGCCCCGTCGTCGTTTCCTGGTAGGTCGGATTTGGCGTCAGCCCACCGGAATAGCCGACGGCGGTCACATAGACGCCGGGCATCTTCCAGAAGAGCCGCTCGGCACCCCAGAAGCATCCCATGCCGAAGAGCACCTTCTTCGTGCCGTCCGGGTAGGGGCCCTTGAGCGGCCGGCCGGAGATGAAATGCGTCTCCGCCGTCGGGATCTCCTCGGCGCGACCCGGCAGCGCCGTCTCGGCGTCCGGCAGGATGGTCTTCTTGTTGAACATGTCGATCAGAAACATCTCGGGCTCCTTTCGCGCGCCGGAGGCATGGGGATCGAACGGGACGGGCTCCTTCAGGCGGCAAAGCGTCCGGCGGCCGGCTTCTTCTTGTATCCCACCACCCAGAGAAGCAGGGCGAGAATGAGAAAGATGGCGAAGGCCGGCTGCTTGAGCAGCCAGTGCAGGGCGGTCAGCCAGACGGCCGGCCCGGCGTCTGTGCGCTGCAGCGACTGCACCCAGCCGGCTGCCTCCGGCCCGAGGACTTCGATGCCATCGGCAAGCGGCGTCAACACCGGCCCGGAAGCCGCCACCGACTGGATCGAATCGATCGTCCCGGCAAGTACGGCAACCGTAAGCGCCAGAAAGCTTGCCAAGCGCAAGAGCAGCCGCATCTATCCTCCTTTGCGAGCGCGTCCCGCGCATAGAAATAGGCGCGCCGCCTGAGATGCGCAATGGCAGCACCTCGTGCGCCATCTCAGGTGCTGTCAACAATCTGTCAGAAACCAGTTGATCCCGGCCGCATCATCGGTATATATCGCGCCCGTCCGCCGGTTTTGCCGGCGGCACACCAGCCGGACTGACCACCGGCTGCAACGGATGGACAGGTGGCCGAGTGGTTGAAGGCGCACGCCTGGAACGCGTGTATACGTGAAAGCGTATCGAGGGTTCGAATCCCTCTCTGTCCGCCATCCTGCCCTTGGAACTCACGTTCAGCCCGACTGATGCGGTGCCGATCACGTGACCGGATCAACGGGATCAAGCACATCCGCCGTATCGTTCTTCGGCGACCCGACTTTCCGATCGATCGGCCACATGGTCATCAGCTCCGCGGGAAACGGTTTCATCAGCTCTGATGGGTCTGGTTCCGAGGAGAGCCAGCGATCGTAATTTTGCCGATGCAGGATCACCGGCATGCGGTCGTGGATCGTCGACATCATTTCGTTCGCCGGGCAGGTGACGACGCAGAAGGTGCGGATATCCTCGTCCGTCTTCGGGTCGCGCCAGGTGTCCCAGATGCCGGCGAGCGCGAAGGGTTCGCCGGACTTCATGGCAATGGCGTAGGGCTGCTTCAGTGTGCCGGTGCCATGGATATCCTTCCACTCGAAGAATCCGTCGATGGGGATGAGACAGCGGCGGTAGCGATAGGCGTGCTTGAAGAGGCCGGTCGCCGAAATGCCTTCGCACCGCGCATTGACCGGAGGCGGCCGACCGGGTGCTTTCATCCAGCGCGGAATGAGCCCCCAGCGGGCACTGACAAAGGTCGGTCCGAACACATCCGGATCGCGGATCACGTCGGTGATGATGATCGGGTAGGTGAGCGAGGGCGCGCCGTTGTAGCGCGGCAACTGGTTGGCCATGCCCATGACCGCGCTTCGCTCGGCAAAGGAGAAGCCACGCAACAGGTCGTCTAGGCTGCTCTTGATATAAACGCGTCCGCACATTGCGAGCCTCCTCCCTCAGGAAGGTAGCGTGGCGATGTCGGGCGTCAACGGCCGGGCTGATCAGCGAGGGACGGCTTCGACATAGGCCTTGATGTTCTGCGCCTGGACGTCCCATCCCTTGTCGTTACTTTGCAGCGCTTCGATCTGCTGGTCTTCCGGCAAGCTTTCAAAGCCGGATTCGATAATCGTCAGATGTGTTCCTGTGGCTGTCGGCTCAAGGTGGAATTCGACGCGAGTCGCAGCCTCCCCCGAAGGATCGGGATGCGGTTCCTTCGCGTGCGGCCATCGGAATGAAAAGAGCCGCGGCGCCTCCATCCGCTCGGTCATCGACGTCCATTTGACCCCTTCGTGACCGGGATAGGTAATTGCGCCGGTGGTGATCTCGCCGACCACGAAAGGTCGGTCGAGCTTGACCCGGAACCATTCGCCGAAGGCCTCGTGATCGGTCAATGCTCTCCAGACTTCATCGATTGGTGCGTTCAGTTCGACGCTCTTTTCGATGCGGTTGTTCATGGTGCGTCCCCTATGGATGAGGGAAACTATACGCGGTTTTCCGCCTGCATCCGCGCCAACTTCTAAGAATCGATCACGTTCATGATTTTAAGCCGATCCGACCTGAAGTCATCGTGATCTATAGCCGCACGCATGCTTGATTAACTCTCCACCGCCTGCCCGCGTGCCATGAGTTGGTTCTCGACCTTCGCCACACCGATAACCGAAGCGACAGCTTCGCCGGCGCAGGCGATGTCTTCTTCCCGCGGGACGGAACCGAAAAGGATTACCATGTTGCCGACCGCGATAACGGACATGTCGCTCGTGTCGATGAGGGTTGCGTAACGAAGGAAGCGCGTAACCTTCTCGGCCAGCGCATCCCCGGTCAGATGCGGGTCGTCGTCCCCATGCGAATAGATCGAATTTTCCGTTGGCATTGCCCAGTCCTTGCTGTGCAACGCTTGCGTCGACCGAAAAGTTCCGGTCGCGAATGCCGGGCGGCGGCCCTATCCATATCATGCCGCATGCTCTTGCCTCTGCCGTTCAATCGGCGCTATGCCTGTAGCCCGTACCTGCATGAACAATGGCGTGCTTCTCCCCGCACGCCGCCCCAATCTCCCCTCTGGAATCGCTCGCGATCGCTGGGTCAACTCATCTCCGGTTATCGTGGACCAAGGCCTGCCCATGTCCGAAGTCTTCCTGAATGTACTGCCGATCTTCATCCTGATCCTGACTGGCTGGCTGGTCGTCCGGTTCGGCTATCTGGGGCCGGCGGTCGGGGAGGCGCTTGGGGATTTCGTCTTTCGCGTGGCTGTGCCGGTCCTGCTCTTCCGCACCATAGCCGAGGCGGATTTCAGGGAAGGTTCGCCCTGGCCACTCTGGCTTGCCTATTTCTCCGGCGTCGCCGTCGCCTGGACGATCGGCCATCTCGCCGCCACCCTCGGCTTCGGCCGCGATCCGCGTATGGGCGTGCTCGCGGGTGTCTCGTCGGCCTTCGCCAATACGGTCTTCATCGGCCTGCCGCTGGTTTCCCGTGTCGTGGGCGAGGAGGGGGTGGTGGCGCTTTCGATCCTGCTTTCGGTGCACTTGCCGGTGATGATGATCGCGGGAACGGTGTTCATGGAGCGGGCCGAACGGAAGACGAGCGGTAAGCCGGGGCAAGGTCTCGCCAGGCTGCTTGCCGGGGTTGGACGCAATCTTGTCCGCAATCCGCTGGTGATCGGGCTTGCCTTCGGCGCGCTCTTCCATCTTGTCGGCCAGCCGCTCGGCGGGCCGGCGAAGATCGTCATCGATCAGCTTGCCGGGATCGCCGCGCCTGCGGCACTCGTCTCGATCGGTATGGCGCTCGATAGGTACGGCCTTGCCGGCAATACCGGGCTTGCCACCGTTACCAGCGCCCTGAAGCTCGTCGTCCTGCCGGGCGCCGTCTTCGCCGCCTGTCATCTTCTCGGCTTGAGCGAGAGCTGGACCGCCGCGTTGGTGCTGACCTCTTCGGTCCCGACCGGCGTTAATGCCTGGCTGATCGCCAATCATTTCAACGTCGGCCACGGGCTCGCCTCTTCGACAATCACGCTGACGACGGCGCTCGGCGTCGTCAGCGTTTCCGCCTGGGCTTATCTGCTGATGTGATAGGATTGCTTTTCGCCCTGACCCGCTTCCCGCACGTGGTCGCACGTGGGGAGAGAGGGGCTAGACGGCGCGGCATGCCCCTTTTCCCGCTTGCGACGCCGCGGCAGCGGGATGAGGGGCGAGCAGGCCGAGGGCGTCAGAACAGCCGGTCGACCCAGCCGTGCGGGTCGGGCGCGCGGCCGTTCTGTATGTCAAGCAGCGCTGCCTTCAGTTTGCCCGTGACCTGGCCGGCCCCGCCACTGCCTATGGTGAAATTGTATTTGCGGCCCTTCACCTTGCCGATCGGCGTGACCACCGCCGCCGTGCCGCAGGCGAAGGCTTCGGTGAGGCGACCGCTCTTTGCGTCCGCCTCCCACCGATCAATGGCATAGGGCTCTTCGCGTACGGTGAGCCCCAGGTCGCGAGCGAGCGTGATCAGCGAATCGCGGGTGATGCCGGGCAGGATCGTACCGGTGAGCGGCGGCGTCTGCAGCGATCCGTCGTCGAAGACGAAGAAGACGTTCATGCCGCCGAGCTCCTCGACATAGCGCCGCTCGACCGCGTCGAGGAAGATCACCTGCTCGCAGCCTTCACGCGTCGCCTCGGCCTGGGCGGCGAGGCTCGCGGCATAGTTGCCGCCGCACTTGGCTTCGCCGGTTCCGCCCGGAGCCGCCCGCGTGTAATTCTCGGAAACCCACAGGGTCACCGCCGGTGCTCCTCCCTTGAAATAGGAACCGACCGAAGAGGCGATGACGCAATAGATATAGTCGGAGGACGGCTTGACCCCGAGAAGGACCTCGGTCGAAATCATGAAGGGCCGGAGATAAAGCGCGGCTCCGTCGGCTGTCGGAATCCAGTCGCGATCGACGCGGACCAGTTCGCGCACGGATTCGACGAACATCTCTTCGGGCAGCGGGGCCATTGCCAGTCTGAGGGCGGAGTTGCGGAACCGGCGAGCATTGGCGTCGGGGCGAAACAGCGCCGCTCCGCCATCGGGCAGCCGGTAGGCCTTCATGCCCTCAAAGATTTCCTGGGCGTAATGGAAGACCACGGTCGCGGGATCGAGATCGAAAGCCCTGCGGGCTTCGATCCTGCCATCCTGCCACCCGCGTCCCTCGGAATAGCGGATGGTCACCATGTGATCGGTAAACACCCGGCCGAACCCCGGGTTCTCGAGCAGTGCCTCGCGCTCGCTCGCCGCCAGCGGCTTGGGGTTCTTCTCGAACAGGAAAGTCTTTGCGTCGCTCTCGGTCATCTATTGTCCGCTCCTTCGGTCCGAGCAGATTCGTCCCGCTCGTCATCGGCGGGGATTTAGCTCAGATCAGGTCGCATCAGGTTGCGTTCATGCTTTCATATGCACAGATTTTAGCATTGCCAAAGCAAAATCCGACAGCGGTGGCTTCGGATGCGCCCTTCGCGATTTCGCTCGCCTTCTTGGAGGTGCGCGAGGACAGAACGAATGGAGGCGACAAGAAAAAGCCCGGCTGGGGGGCCGGGCTTTTCAGAAGGGACCTGCTGAGAACGCTCAGTTGGCCGGGGCGGGCGCGGGCGCCTGGATTCCCTGGGCAGCCTGGCCTTCGGGCGGAGCGGCTTCGGTAGCTCCCGTTGCGTCGGCGGCGGGCAGCGGCGCGGGGCTATCCGCCTGCTCGCGCAGCCAGGCGATCAGGTTGGCGCGTTCGTCGG
>JAPSJG010000144.1 GCA_031178305.1 Sinorhizobium sp. | reverse complement strand
GTCCGACAAGTCCTCGAATTCGCCCGCTCCGGCCGAGGACGTATAGCGGCGTGCCTCGTCTGCATCGGCATAGTGCCGGTAGAAATGCTGCTGCGGCCGCTCCGCCCCCGAGGCATCGATCTCGCCGCGATCGAAGCGGGCCCGCTGTTCCGGGTTATTCAGCAACTGATAGGCTGCCGAAAGCGCCTTGAACTGCGCTTCCACCTCCTTGTCGCCCGGGTGCAAATCGGGATGCAATTGCTTCGCGCGCTTGCGGTAGGCCTTGCGGATCTCATCCTGTGTGGCCGTGCGCGGAACGCCGAGAACTTGATATGGGTCGTCACTCACCGATTGCCCTCCATCGATTGTCCGCAGGTCCGTGCCTCCGGTGCCGCCAACTCTCCAATGCGGGGCAGCAGCTCGCGGGCGCGCTGCAGCATCGAGCGGAAGAAGCGGACCTCGCTCTATGGACATGGTGTCACTGAGAGACGATTTCAAAAAGCGCTGATCAGGTACCAGTGCGGCCCCTTCGAAAATCGCTTGCAGTTAAAATAGCCAAAACCTATTTACTTGGTCAGGAAAGACCGGATTTTGATCTTCCCCCGCGGCCGTTTCGCGTCCGCAGATAGAAACCATTCGAGCTCCAGAATGCTGACGAAAAAGGGTAAGTACGGATTGAAGGCGCTGGTTGATCTGGCACGCCTCGGTCCCGGCGAAACCGCTTTCGTGACGGAAATCGCATCGCGCAACAATATTCCGAAGAAATTTCTCGACACGATCCTTCTCGAGCTTCGCAATGTCGGCATCCTTCGCTCGAAGAAGGGGCCGAACGGCGGCTATTCGCTGTCGAAACCGGCCTCCGAAATCACGATCGGCCATGCAATCCGCACGCTCGACGGACCGCTTGCGCCCATACGTTGTGCGAGCCGAAGCGCCTTCGAGGCGTGCGACGACTGCAGCGATCCAGTTGGCTGCCAAGTCCGCTTGTCGATGACCGAGGTTCGCGACGCCATCGCGACGATCCTCGACAATATGACGTTGGCGCAGTTCGTCGCCAAGCAGGGGTCGCGCGCCGACGGCGACGCCGAAGCGTCGATCGCCGGCGAGTGAACCGGCCACCCTTATGCCGCCACAAGCGCCCGCCAGCGGACTTTGCTCCAGCTGCGCAAAAAAAGGCTGACCTCCAGTCGCTACGGATCGCGCGAGCTTAATACTTCGTTTTGGCGGTTGCGACCGGCTCCGTCGTCAGCTTGAAGTCAGCCATCTCCTTCGCCGTAAGGTAGTAGAGCCGGTCCGGCGGCGTTTCGAGAGCATAGATCCAGAGCCCGGCGCTAATGCCCATTGCATCGAGGTGGCGGGCAACCCTGGCGGTGGTGGATTGCGCGGCGGACATGGCCTGTTCTGCCGTCGGCCGGTTTCCGCTGCCGTCGAAAACTTGATGCACGCCGACGACCGCATCCTTTTCGGCGACGCGCCCGACGCCGCCGGCAAAGACGATCGGGCAAGAGGAAGCGCAGAGCGCTTGAGACGCAACTTTGGTATCGAGCTTCCTTTCGCGGATCAGTTTCGACATGGCGAGTGCGTCGTCGACCGATCCGCCGGGGGAATTGAGCGCCACCGTCTTTACATATTCGCCACGCGCTTCGATCTCCTCAGCGAAGCGCACACCTGCCCCATGGTCGATGGTGCCGTCGGCGAGCAAAACGCCGCCGGATGCGAGCTCGAATTTCATCGGCTGGCGCAATACTTCGTTGGAGCTTGCGGGCTGCACAGGCGGAGCATTGGGGACGCCCTCGGTCAGTGCCGGAGGCAGCACGGGCTGATCCCGATGCATCGGGTCGAAGCTCGGCAGTTCGGCGTTCAGGGCCACGATGTCGCGCATATCGATACAGAGGAACACCGCCGCAGCCGATAACAGGGAGTAGAACGCGCCGCGCATCAGCACACCGTCGTCGAGCCGCGCCAGCGCCTTGAAGGCCTCATCGATCCTCATGCGACCGATCCTTTGCACGTGTCCTCGGGTCCAGACTGGTGATGTTGTTCGGCTCTTCGGCTTCACCCTCGGTTTCCGCGTAGGCGGCCATCTCGCCCGGTTTCATTCCCGCCGTTACGGCCCGCTGTATTTCGAGCGCTTTCAGGAGTTCGGATGCCGTGATGCGCTCGGCAAAGGGCATCTTCTCCTCCTGTTTCCGGATAGCGCCGTGCACAGCGGCGAGGATGAAGACCAACACGCCCGGCAGCAGGTCGATGGAGATGGCGCCGGCCCAAGCCGGTATGAAATCCGTAGCATAGCGCAACACGGCTTCGGCAGAGGACAGCGGGACGAAGCGTCGCTCCGCTACCGGAGGACGGGAGAGGATTTCGTCGGCCGCTTCGGAAAGGACCTTGGACTGCGCCGCCACCGAGGACCGCACCGTCTCCATCACCATGTCCTGACGGTTGACGAGATCGGCATTACCGCCGTCGGCCACCGGCGCGATGAAGCCGAGGGACAGGTCATCTGCGGCGCGGCGGATCGAGGGCGCGATCGAGGTTTGTCCCAAGGAAGCTATCACGCCCGTGAGCGCCACCACTTCGGAGGAGAACTGGTCGGCGCGCGGTGCGACCGCACCCGGCGCAGACACCAGGGTTCGCATGGTTTCGAGCCGCTTCTGCCCTTCGTTGAATAGCTTTGTGACCTGTTCGCGGGACGCGCTGATGCCATTCTCGAGCTCTTTCATCTGCCTTGACATCTGGGACAAGAGCTGCACCACGCTTCCAGACCCTTGCGTGCCTGTCAGCGCTCCCGATTGCTGCTCCGAAGCTGCGAGCTGGGCAAAACGCTCGGACGCGCGCTGGATATCCGGCAGCAGGCTTTGCGCCGCAAGCGCGTTCTGGTGCGCCTGGTCCAGATCGGCGGTATAATCCTCCACCGTTTCCGCAAGATGCTGTTCGAGCGCCGCCGAACCTGCGAGCGCCGCCGCATTGAGCCAGCTCGACATGGCGATGATCATGGCGGCGCCCAGTGCCATCACCCCCAACATGGCGGCCCGGCCCGTATGGGTGGTCACGTGCGGATAGAAGCGGGCCATATAGGACCAGAAGGCGTAGATGGCGACAGAAACCGAGGCCGAGTAGATGATCGCCGCGAAGAAGACGGCGGTCGGCGAGCCGTCGAGGAGGCTGCGCACGCCGAGATAGGTGTAAACGCCCGAGGCGAGCGCCAGCACGGCAAGCGCAAAACGCGTCATGGTCTCGACGGCCGCGACGCCCTCGTGCAAACGTTGGGATGCTCCGAGCGTCATGAGCAAGATCTCCGCAAAGGAATGTATTCCTTAACAAAGAATGAAGAAGCGGGCGGAATAAAGGCCGCCCGTTACTGCCAAAAAGGAGTAGCACATTGGAAAGGAGCGTCGGCGTCTGCTTCAACCGGTGAGGCCGGAACCATCGGGTGTCTCTCGTAGAAGGCCCAAGATCACGACCGGCTGCAGCGCTAGCTCTCGTCCCCCTAGCGCATCGGCCCGAAAATCGGAACCGATTTTCGGAAAGCACCATGCGTTCAAAAGACTTACAGCGTCCTTGTGCGTCCTGAAGGTCTCACCGCGCTGTAGGAATCTCCGCCATACGCTTGCGGATCAACGCCCTCTCCGGCTCCTGGCGGCAGAGTTCGAGGGCGGCCTGATAGCCGAGCCACGATTCAGCGAAACGCCCCAGTCGGCGCAAGAAGTCGGCGCGGGCCGCGTAGGCGAGATGATAATTGCTTAGTTCGCCCCTCAACAGGAGGTGGTCCACGATCTCGAGTCCTGCCGCCGGTCCCTCGCACATGGCAACGGCCACGGAGCGGTTAAGTTCGATGATGGGAGAAGGCCAGGCACTCAGAAGCAGATCATAACATCCGACGATGCGGCGCCAGTCGGTTTCTTCCGCGGTTCGCGCCCGGGCATGTTCCGCGGCAATTGCCGCCTGCAAGGTATAATAGCCGATCGTTTTGCTGCGGAATCCCGTCTCTGTCAGGGTGAGGCCCTCCTCTATCATTGCTTGGTCCCAGAGAGAGCGGTCCTGATCGGCGAGCAGGACGATTTCGCCGGATCGCCCCCGTCTCGCGGTCCGGCGCGACTCCTGCAGCAGCATGAGTGCAAGCAATCCCGAAACTTCGGCGTCCGGGAGAAGGTCCAGGAGTGTTCGGCAAAGGCGAATGGCCTCAGCAGTCAAGTCAGCTCTGATGAATTGTGCACCGGAGGAAGCCGAATAGCCCTCGTTGAACACCAGGTAGATGACATGCAAGACGCGTTGAAGCCGGTCGGGCAGTTCGGCCTCGTCCGGCACCTCGTAGGGGATTGCGGCCGAGCGGATGCGGCTCTTCGCGCGAACGATCCGTTGCGCGACCGTGGGCGCGGGAACCAGGAAAGCATGCGCAATTTCCTCCGTCGTCAGCCCGCATATTTCCCTCAGCGCCATCGCGATCTGCGCATCCGCCGGGATCGCGGGATGGCAGCAGGTGAAGATCAGGCGGAGCATATCGTCTTCGATAATATCCATGGTGCCCACCTCCGCATCGGCCGCCGGATAGAGACTGTTCTCAACATCCTTCGCCCGCGCGTCGAAGCGCGACCGTCTTCTCATATGATCGATGGCCCGGAACCGCCCCGTCGAGACCAGCCAGGCAAACGGGTTCGACGGGGCTCCATCTCTTGGCCAGGTCCGCGCCGCTTCTACAAAGGCGTCATGCAGCGCCTCCTCCGCCCGATCGAAATCGCCGAGCAGGCGGATCAGCGTTGCAAGCACTCTTCGTGATTGCGAGCGGTAGATGTCGTCGATCAGCTCTTGCAAGCGGTCACCTCGTCTGCTGGTCTTCCTCGCTGATCGAGTAAGCCGGCCGCACCTCGAGTGCGGCAAACCTTGCGAGCGGCGACCGGCTGGCGATGCGGAGGGCTTCGTCCATACTCTCCGCCTTGAAGAGAATGATGCCGCCAAGGACTTCCTTGATCTCGGCGAAAGGCCCGTCGGTGATCGAGATTTTACCGTCGCTCACGCGCACTGTCCTTGCGGTCGCCGGCGCCCGCAGGGCCTGTGCGAGGATCAGCTGGCCGCTGGCGGCGAGGCCATCGTCGTAGACCCTGCAGTCCTCTGTAAGCTTTTCCTGCTCTTCTTCGGAAAGGTCCTCAATTGCCGAAGTCTCGAACCAGATCTGGCAAAGATAGTTCATCGCTCGCTCCTTACGATCCGTTGCCGAAATCATAGATTGGCCGCACCTCTATACTGCCGAGCTTGGCTAGCGGGATGCCCGCGGCGATGCGGATCGCTTCGTTCAGATCCTTTGCCTCGACAAGGATGAAGCCGGCGATCTGCTCCTTGCTCTCGGCAAACGGACCGTCGGTCACCGAGATCTCGGCCTGACGCACACGTACGACAATAGAATTCGCTGGCGGCTGCAGCGCTTCGGCCGCAATCATATGGCCACCCCTTGCGAGATCCCGATCGTACTCCAAGGAGTTCCTGTCGAGTTGTTTCTGCTCGTCCTTGGACAAGGACTCGAAGGTGCCCTCTTCGCACCAGACCAGGCATAGATATTTCATGACGTGTCCTCCTGTGGTCGACAGCCTGTTGACGTGCAGCCTAGGCAGGTTTCGACAGAGCCCGAAGATTTTTTTGCGAGCGCATGTCGAAATCGGTGCCCCCGGGGTCGTCCTAGGCCGTCAATCCATCAGGAGGCCGGCCATGACCATCGTCGACGTCGCACTTGCAATTCAGATCCATATCGGAGCCAAGGGGTCGGATAAGATCGGAGTCATGGAGAGCTGGCGGGCATTTCTGCGGCTATGCGCGTTCGCGCCGATCCTGGCTGCGATCGTCGGCCTGCTTGAACTCGCCGGACCGGAAGGCCAGGCAGTCGTCGCGGCGCTGCAGACGCCGTGACTGCAGTTGCGAATTTTTCCGCCCGCCCCTCCTAAATACTTTCCGGCGTGTGTCGATTTTCGATCTGCTCGCTCGTCTTGCAAACAGCATCGTCCGGGATGGCACCGGCGGTAAGCAGAATGGCGAAGAGGTATTCTCATGCTGAAAGCTCAAACCGAGATTCAAAATCCTTATAGATGGGTAATCGTCGCCGCCGGTGGCCTATTGGGCTGCGTTGCGATCGGCGCCATGTTTTCGCTACCCGTTTTCCTGTTGCCTATATCCCGAGACACCGGATGGTCCGTGACGGGAGTGTCGAGCGCGATGACCATCGGATTCGTCGCACTGGCGTTCGCCAGCATTGCCTGGGGCACTCTCTCGGACCGTTTCGGACCGCGCCGTGTCGTCCTTGGTGGATCCGTGCTTCTCGCAGCGGCGCTTGCGCTCGCAAGCCGGGCGAGCTCCCTGATCGAGTTCCAGCTCGTCTTCGGCTTGGCTGTTGGTGGCGCGACCGCCGCGATTTTCGCTCCGATGATGGCCTGCGTGACCGGCTGGTTCGACACGCAGCGCAGCCTTGCCGTCTCCCTTGTATCCGCCGGCATGGGCATGGCGCCGATGACCATGTCCCCCTTCGCCGCATGGCTCGTCACCATTTACGACTGGAGAACCTCCCTCCTTCTGATCGCCGCCCTCGCCGCGGCATTGATGATACCGGTGTCCCTGTTGGTACGGCGCCCGCCGGCGCTTGAGGGGGGAGCTTCCTCGACCGGAGAGCAACAGGATGCCATGTCGATGGGACAGGCGATCAGGT
The DNA here is from genome assembly GCA_031178305.1 of Sinorhizobium sp. Taxonomy (GTDB): domain Bacteria; phylum Pseudomonadota; class Alphaproteobacteria; order Rhizobiales; family Rhizobiaceae; genus Sinorhizobium. The sequence continues at coordinate 1,907 of JAPSJG010000144.1, read as the reverse complement.
CACCCCAGTTCGTGATCCTGCTTCTGACCAACTTCTTCTGCTGCGCCACGCATTCCGGTCCGATCTTCCACACGGTGAGTTACGCCATAACCTGCGGCATACCCATGATCGCCGCGGTTTCGATCTACAGTGTGGAAGGTTTGGCCGGCATGGGTGGCCGCGTCGCCTTCGGTCTCCTCGGCGATCGGCTTGGCGCCAAGCATACGTTGGTCGGGGGCTTGCTGCTGCAGGCCTTCGCCGTGCTTGCCTTCGTCTTCGTGAGCCAGCTTGGCGGCTTCTACGCCGTCGCCGCGCTGACAGGCTTCGTCTATGCCGGTGTCATGCCGCTTTACGCCGTTCTCGCGCGGGAGAATTTTCCGTTGCGAATGATGGGCACCGTCATCGGCGGAACCGCGATGGCCGGCAGTCTGGGAATGGCCATAGGTCCTTTGGTCGGGGGGCTGATCTACGATAACCTCGACAGCTACCGCTGGCTCTATGTCGGCGCGTGGGGCATCGGCATCGGGGCGTTCCTGATCGCCACCACATTCAGACCCTTCCCCAAGCAGGAAGCAGTGCCGACCGCAGCCCCGGCATCGTAGCGCATCGGCCCGAAAATCGGAACCGATTTTCGGAAAGCACGATGCGTAGATTCAAAGTCATACAGCGTCCTCTGTGCGTCCTTGAAGACGCACGGCGCTGTAGCATTTCTGCAGTCAGGGCTCTGACACAAAAGCGGCAAGAACAAAGGAATAGAGCGGTGGCGCGAACGCATGTGAGCGCATCCCGCTCTAGCTGTATTGGCCATCGCGGCGGGAGCGGAAAAAGCGGCGGAGATTCAGAAGAAACGACAGGATGGTCCAGACGGCACCGAAGCACCAGGCGATAGCCAATATGGTTGCAGCGACAATCTCCAACATGAGGTCGCCAATCCAGATCGCTCCTTTCCCAAACAGCCGTATGACGCCGGCTGTCCGGTTTCCCATACCTTTCGCCAGAGAGTCGAAACGGCGGAGTTCGGCGGGACTGTCGGCGCGTTCGATCGCCTTGAATACCGACCGGATGCCGCCACTGTTTTGGATACTAGTGATGCTCGAGGATGCGGCCCGAAGCTCGTTGACCGCCCCCGGTCTTAACACGCCGTGGAACTGCCTGCGGATCGCAGAAGCGTCTATCGGCCAGGCTTCCTTCGCTGCCCCGTCGAGCTTCGAAAAATCAAGATTCCTAGCGTCGTCGACCGTAAGCTGCGAGAGCCCCCTTGTCAGACGCGGCAGGCCGGAGAAGGAAACCTTTGGTGGCGGCATCGACGTCAGGCCCCGCTTCAATGCACGGACGTCAATGGCTTCTCCCGCTGTGCGGACGAGGCGGGTTGCCAGCTTGCTGCTCAGCTTGCGCGCCTTGTTCGCGTTCTTCAGGACAGATGCTCCGGCATCGAACGCGCCAGTGCCAGGGGCGAGCATCGCAATTCCGAACAACGACGCTCCGAGTGTGAAACAATCGTACTCGTCACCAACGAGAAACTTGCTGCCCTCCCTGTACGTGTCGCGGACGTCACCGAATACAAGATAATCGGCTGCGACAGCACCGAGGATGCTGGGCATCGAGTTGACCTCGCCGTGTATGAAACCTTGCGCGAACCCGGTCGAATTCCGCCAAACCGCGTCAGCCATGGGTTCAACTGTTGAGGCAATGACGTCGGGCGGAATTTGATGGCCGAGCTCCCGTCCTATCCTCACCAAGTCCTCGGCGTCAGAAAACTCGTCCGCGGCAACGGCTTCCCGGATTTCACTGACGAGTGCTTCTGTTGAAAGGCGCTGCAGCCGGTAACGTGTAATGGCTTCCGGCTTCTGATCGAAAACCAGGAGAAGTGCGCCAGCAAACGGTGACGCGCAGAAACCGATCAGCGCGCCTGCGAGGGCTGCCGTCGA
>JAPSJG010000143.1 GCA_031178305.1 Sinorhizobium sp. | reverse complement strand
CTGATCATCGACATGGTCGAGAAGGACACCTTCGGGCTGAAGGGCTTCGAAGTGGTCGAATCCTCCGAACAGGGCATGCTGGCGCAAGTCGCCCGCGCCGAGAAGAGCGGCGAGCCGATCGTCTTCCTCGGATGGGAGCCGCATCCGATGAACGCCAACTTCAAGCTCACCTATCTTTCCGGCGGCGACGACATTTTCGGCCCGAACTTCGGCGGCGCCACCGTCTACACCAATGTCCGTGCCGGCTATACCCAGGAGTGCCCGAATGTCGGCGCCCTTCTCAAGAATCTCAAGTTTACGCTCGAGATGGAAAACGAGATCATGGGCAAGATCCTGGACGACGGGGAGGATCCGGAGAAAGCCGCCGCGGCGTGGCTGAAGGCCAATCCCCAGGCCCTCGAGTCCTGGCTTGCCGGTGTCACCACCAGGGACGGTGGCGATGGACCGGCCGCAGTCAAGGCCGAACTCGGCCTCTGATCGACCCACGGCACCGTGCGTCCTCCTGGACGCGCAGGGCTGCAATCACTTTCGAAGTGCTGCATGTTTCCGTAACCGGAGACATGCAGCACGCGGGGCATCCCGCCTTTCCACCGCTTCATGCGATTCTGTTCGACCCCTGACAAGAGGGATGCAATCCCGTGGAATTTCTGACTGACAATCCCATTCCGATCGGCGCCTGGGCCAAGGCATTCGTCGATTGGCTGACAACCAATTTCGAGCTCTTCTTCGACCAACTCGCAAACGTCCTGTCGGCGATCATCTCTGCCCTGCTCTATATCCTCCAGACGCCGCACCCGCTCATCGTCATCGCCATCGTGACCGCGCTTGCCTGGTGGTTCCGCCGCTCGATCGGCATCGCGGCCTTCACCTGTCTCGGCCTGCTGCTGATCATCAACCTGGGCTACTGGGAGGAAACAACGGAGACGCTGGCGCTGGTACTCGCGGCAACCTTCGTCAGCATGGCCGTCGGCATCCCGCTCGGCATCGCCGCGGCGCGGCGCGCCTGGGTCTATGCCTTCATGCGCCCGATCCTCGACCTGATGCAGACGATTCCCACCTTCGTATATCTGATCCCGGCGTTGATCCTTTTCGGCCTCGGCATGGTACCGGGTCTGATCGCAACGGTGATCTTCGCCATTCCTGCGCCGATCCGATTGACGCGTCTCGGCATCATCTCGACGCCGCCGTCGCTGGTCGAGGCCGCCGAATCCTTCGGCGCCACGCCCTGGCAGGTGCTGCGCAAGGTGGAACTGCCCTTCGCCATGCCGCAGATCATGGCCGGGCTCACCCAGACGATCATGCTCTCGCTCTCCATGGTGGTGATCGCCGCGCTCGTGGGCGCAAACGGGCTCGGCGTGCCGGTGCTCAGGGCACTGAACACGGTCAATATCGCCCGGGGTTTCGAGTCCGGTCTCTGCATCGTCATTTTGGCAATCGTCCTTGACCGTCTGTTCCGCACGTCCGACGAAGGAGAAGGCGCATGACAGACGCCGTCGTTTTCAAGAATATCGACATCATCTTCGGCAAGAATCCGCAGGCCGCTCTCGAATTGGTGGACCAGGGCAAGAGCCGCGATGAGATCGGCGCCGCCACGGGTCTCGTTCTCGGCGTCGCGGGCGCCTCGCTGTCGATCCATGAAGGCGAAATCCTCGTGCTGATGGGCCTGTCCGGTTCCGGCAAATCGACTCTTCTCAGGGCGGTCAACGGTCTTGCTCCGGTGGTCCGGGGGGAGGTTGAGGTCAAGACGGCGGGCGGGTCGCTCAATCCCTATCGCTGCAATGCCAAGGCCCTGCGCGACTTCCGCATGCACACCGTCTCCATGGTGTTCCAGCAATTCGCGCTTCTGCCCTGGCGGACGGTGGCCGACAATGTCGGCTTCGGCCTCGAACTCGCCGGCGTTCCTGATGCCGAACGCAAGAAGCGCGTCGGCGAGCAGCTCGAACTCGTCAACCTGACCAAGTGGGCGGACCGCAAGGTGAACGAACTTTCGGGCGGCATGCAGCAACGTGTCGGCCTCGCCCGGGCCTTTGCGACCGGCGCTCCGATCCTGCTCATGGACGAGCCGTTTTCGGCGCTCGATCCGCTGATCCGCACGCGCCTCCAGGACGAGCTGCTCGAATTCCAGCGGCGTCTCAAGAAGACGATCATCTTCGTCAGCCACGATCTCGACGAGGCCTTCCGCATCGGCAATCGCATCGCCATCATGGAGGGCGGGCGGATCATCCAGTGCGGCACGCCGCAGGAGATCGTGAAGAACCCGGCCAACCAATACGTGGCTGACTTCGTCCAGCATATGAACCCGATCACCATGCTGACGGCGAAGGACGTGATGCAGACGGGCGTGGAGAGGGCGAATTCGAACGCTGGCGTGACGGCCACAGCCAAGCCGACGACGCCGCTGATCGACATCCTCGATGCCATGTCTCGCCAGCCCGGCAGCATCGGGGTGGTCGACAATGGCGCGGTCGTGGGTACGATCGACGCGCAGAATATCGTCGAAGGGCTTACCCGCCACCGCAGCAAGGAGTGACGCGAGCAAAGCCATGTGTCAGAAAAGGCCTGGAGCTGCCGCTCCGGGCCTTTTATTTATGGGGACATCCGGATCAAGGGAGGCAAGCCATGAGCGAGAAACTCAATGTTCTGCGTGAGACCGACGACGAGGCGCGCAAGCTTGCCCGGGTCCTGCTTCGTTCAGCGAAAAGCGGCGCCCTTGCAGCGATCGAGCCCGGCAGCGGCGGCTTCCCCTTCGTCAGCCGCGTGCTGATCGGCATCGATACCGACGGAGCGCCGGTGATTCTCGTCTCGCGGCTTTCGACGCACACCCAGGCGCTCATTGCCGACAAACGCGCGTCGCTGTTGACGGGCGAACCGGGACGCGGCGATCCCCTCGCCCATCCGCGCCTCACCCTCCAATGCGAGGCGAAGCAAGTTCAGCGCAATTCGGCGGACGACGCCCGCATCCGAGAGCGCTTCTTGCGGCGCCATCCGAAGGCCAGGCTCTATGCCGATTTTGCGGATTTCAGCTTCTTCCGCCTTAAGCCGCTCCGCGCGAGCCTCAATGGCGGCTTCGGGCGCGCCTATGCGCTGACGGCCGAAGATTTTGCAATCTCTTCGCCAGCCGCGACGGCGCTTGTCGAAATGGAAGCGAGCGCGATCGAGCACATGAATGCCGATCACCCCGACGCCGTAAAGCACTATGCCAAGGTCCATTGCCGGGCTTCCGACGGCGACTGGAAGATCGTCGGGATTGATTCGGCAGGGCTCGATCTTTCCGATGGCGAGTCGCTGAAACGCGTGGAATTCGAAAAATCCATCGAGGACACGGCCGAGTTGCGGCCGCTTTTGAAAAAACTTTACCGTTAAACGACGCCAAGCTACCCCCATTTCTTGCAGTGGGTGGTTGCCCTTTTATGCATCACGTCTAATTATCGTGCTTCGTCAAATATAACTACGTGTGATGTAATCTTCGCATGGAGCACGCAATGCAGCCTCTTTCGCCTGAAAAACATGAGGAAGCCGAGATAGCGGCCGGCTTCCTGTCTGCCATGGCAAATCCGAAACGCCTCCTCATCCTCGACTCGCTGGTCAAGGAGGAGATGGCGGTAGGCGCATTGGCCAACAAGGTCGGATTGAGCCAGTCGGCTCTTTCCCAGCACCTCTCGAAGCTGCGTTCCCAGAATCTGGTCAGCACCCGTCGTGACGCGCAGACGATCTATTATTCAAGTTCCTCCGATGCCGTCATGAAGATTTTGGGCGCACTCGCCGAGATCTACGGCGATGTCGCTGCGGTGGAAGAAAAGCCTCTCATCCGCAAATCGGCGTAACCTCCCGACACGCCGAACTGGAGGCAAACTCAGAAGCCCCGACGAGCAATCGCGGGGCTTATGTTTTTGCGGGAGTAGCCCGCAGGGGACTTCGCTGAGAAATCTAAAAAGCCAAACAATATTGGACGCGCCACTCCGCCCGTTCCGGCTTTCACAACGCTGACTATGGCGCGGTTCCGTGCTAAATGGTCGCGCTATGAATCATGCGGGTGAAGTTCTCATACTCACCGGACCGCCCGGGTCTGGAAAAACCACGACAGCGCAGGCGCTTGCCAGAGGACCCGGGTCATCGAAGGTCCATCTTCACTGCGACGACTTCTGGCATTTCATCAAGAACGGAGCGATCCCGCCCTATCTTCCTGAAGCTCATGAACAAAACATCGTTGTCGTCAACGCTTTGACGAAGGTAGCCGCAGCCTATGCCGATGGTCGTTATTTTGTCATTGTAGACGGCATTGTCGGACCGTGGTTCTTGGAACCATTCAGGAAAATAACGGCGCCGCTCCACTACGTCGTTCTACGTCCACCGCTCGATGTCGCCATCCGGCGCTGCCAGGAGCGTGGTGGGGACACGTTGACCGACCCCGTTCCCATCGCGGCGCTCCATCAACAGCTTTCATCGCTGGGCTCACTTGAGCGACATGTCCTGTCAACCGATGGGCACACACGGGAAGACACTCTGAGTGCGGTGATCGAGGCCGTGAACAGCGGATGTTTTCGCCTGCCGGCATGAAAAATTCGCGACCTCAGACGACTCCAGGATCGCTGCCGCCACCGAAATCGAAAGATTCATAATGCGAAACGCGAGAACTCGCAGGCTTGACGCCTATGGGCGCGCTGATAGTTTGACCAACGGGTAAAAGAATCCGGCCGGCCAGCCGCCTTGCTGCCGGCAATTAAGATCCGCCGAGGAGAACAGGACATGTCGAACCGCCTGAACACCACGCCGAACGACCTTAGCGCCTTCTGGATGCCGTTCACGGCCAACCGGCAGTTCAAGAAGGAACCGCGCCTCTTCGTCGGCGCCAAGGACATGTACTACACGACCCATGACGGGCGGACTGTGCTCGACGGGACGGCGGGCCTCTGGTGTGTCAATGCCGGGCATTGTCGGCCGAAAATAACCGAGGCGATCCGCGAGCAGGCGGGTGAGCTCGACTACGCGCCTGCCTTCCAGCTCGGCCACCCGAAAGCCTTCGAACTTGCCAACCGGCTCGTCGATATCGCGCCGGAAGGCCTCAATCATGTTCTCTATACCAATTCCGGCTCCGAATCGGTCGACACGGCGCTCAAGGTGGCGCTCGCCTATCATCGCGCCAAAGGCGACGGCTCCCGCTTCCGCCTGATCGGCCGCGAGCGCGGCTATCATGGCGTCAATTTCGGCGGCATTTCGGTCGGCGGCATCGTCGCCAACCGCAAGATGTTCGGCACGCTCCTGACCGGTGTCGATCATCTCCCCCATACGCACCTGCCCAGCAAGAACGCCTTTACCCGCGGCGAGCCGGAGCACGGTGCGGACCTAGCAAGCGAGCTGGAGCGCATCGTTGCACTCCACGACGCCTCGACGATCGCCGCTGTCATCGTCGAGCCCGTCGCTGGCTCCACCGGCGTGCTTATCCCGCCTAAGGGCTATCTCCAGAAGCTGCGCGAGACCTGCACGAAGCACGGCATCCTGTTGATCTTCGACGAGGTCATCACTGGCTACGGTCGTCTCGGCACCCCCTTTGCCGCCCAGTACTTCGACGTCAAGCCGGATATCATCACCACCGCCAAGGGGCTCACCAACGGCGTCATCCCGATGGGCGCAGTCCTTGTCACCTCGGAGATCCATGATGCGTTCATGACCGGGCCCGAGCATCTGATCGAGCTCTTCCACGGCTATACCTATTCCGGCAACCCGATCGCCTCGGCCGCGGCGCTCGGCACGCTCGACACCTACAAGGAAGAAGGCCTGCTCACGCGCGCCGCCGAGCTGGCGCCTTATTGGGAAGAGCAATTGCATTCCCTGAAGGACTGCCCGCACGTCATCGACATCCGCAATATCGGGCTGATCGGCGCGATCGAGCTCCAGCCGATCGCCGGAGAACCGACGAAGCGTGCCTTCTCCGCCTTCCTGAAGGCCTATGAAAAAGGCCTCCTCATCCGCACGACCGGCGACATCATCGCGCTGTCGCCGCCGCTGATCATCGCGAAGCACCAGATCGACGAGCTCTTCGACAAGCTGCGCGACGTCCTGAAGAACAACATCTAATACCAACGGCGGTAGATTCTGGCCGATCGGATGGGACAGAACCTACCGCCGTTGGTATGAGATCCGGTTTCGCAATTCATTGGCCCTTTCCCCGCTTGCGGGGAGAGGGTTATTGTTATGAATCAATGTGGAGTGAGCCCATGACGCAAGCGCTGGAACGTTTCATCGATCAGGGCGTTGGCCGCAAGCCGGCGGACATCGTGCTCAAGGGCGGGCGATTCTTCGATCTCGTCACCGGCGAACTCGTCGCCTCGGACATCGCCATCTCGGGCGACCGCATTGTCGGCACCTGCGGCGACTATCAGGGCCAGGAGGAGATCGATATTGCCGGCCGCATCGTCGTCCCCGGCTTCATCGACACGCACCTGCACATCGAATCCTCGCTTGTGACGCCACACGAATTCGACCGGTGCGTCCTGCCGCTCGGCATCACCACCGCCATCTGCGATCCGCATGAGATCGCCAACGTACTCGGCACCGAGGGCATTCAGTTTTTCCTGGATTCGGCGATGGAGACGATCATGGACATCCGTGTCCAGCTCTCCTCCTGCGTGCCGGCCACCCACCTCGAAACCGCCGGCGCCGACCTCCCGGTTGAGCGGCTTGTGCCCTTCCGTCAGCATCCGAAGGTTATCGGCCTTGCCGAATTCATGAATTTCCCCGGCGTCATCCATAAGGATCCGGTCTGTCTCGCCAAGCTGGACGCTTTCCAGGGCGGCCACATCGACGGCCACGCGCCGCTTCTCCGCGGCAATGACCTGAATGGCTATCTCGCTGCGGGCATTCGCACCGATCACGAATGCACGACAGCCGAGGAGGCGCTCGAAAAGATCCGCAAGGGCATGCACATCCTCGTGCGCGAGGGCTCCGTTTCCAAGGACTTGCAGGCACTGATGCCGATCATCACCGAACGGTTGTCACCCTTCCTGGCGCTCTGCACGGACGACCGCAACCCGCTCGACATTGCCGAACAGGGCCATCTCGACCACATGATTCGCACGGCGATCGCCACCGGCGTCGAGCCGCTCGCGATCTATCGCGCCGCTTCGATCTCGGCTGCCCGGGCCTTCGGCCTCAGCGACCGCGGCCTTGTCGCCCCCGGCTGGCGCGCCGACCTCGTCGTCCTCGACAGCTTGCAGAACTGCAAGGCACAACTGGTATTTGCCGCCGGGCGGCTGGTTACCGACAAGCTCTTCGCGCAACGCAAGCCGGTCGAGCCGGTCGGGCTCGACAGCGTCAGGGCGGGCGACGTCAAGGCCGCCGACTTCGGTGTCCCCTATAGCGAAGGCGAGACGTCGGTGATCGGCGTGCTGCCGGGCAAGATCATTACCGAGCATCGCCGCTACCACCTTCCTTCCGAGGGCAATCAGACCGGTCACGATCTCGGTCGCGACATCATCAAGGTCGCCGTCATCGAGCGCCACGGCATCAACGGCAATCACGCCAACGGCTTCGTCCAGGGTTTCGGATTGAAGAAGGGCGCGATCGCCTCCACCGTCGGCCATGACAGCCACAATATCTGCGTTGTCGGGGTCAACGAGGAGGACATGGCGGTGGCCGCCAATCGCCTCGGCGAGATCAAGGGCGGCTTCGTCGTCGTCGAAGACGGAAAGGTGACGGGCGAGATCGCGCTGCCTGTTGCCGGCCTGATGAGTCTCGAACCCTATGAGCGGGTCCGCGACATTCTCCACCACCTGCGCCAGGCTGCCTTCGCACTTGGGGCTACGCTGGAAGAACCCTTCCTGCAGCTCGCGTTCCTGCCACTGCCGGTGATCCCGCATCTGAAGATCTCCGACCGAGGGCTCGTGGACGTCGACAAGTTCGCGCTGATCGGTTGAGGGTTTCCGCCTTTGGCGGCCCCTCGTCCGACTTCGCGATTAGCTGCGGTCGCCGCCCCACCCGGTTGCTGTCTTCAGCCTGAAGCCGAACGAGCGCTGCCTTCCCCTTCTCCGCCGTTATCTTCGGCCTTGAGCTGGCCAGCGGAGGATGACGGCGCAGGGGCAAGCCCCTCGCGCCTCACCGCAAGCTTCCGCAAAACGCATCGAGCCCTTCGAGCGTGACCACATTATCGGCGAAGGCAGGCGCAAAGCCGGGCATGGGCAGCACCTCGGCGACGGTCGTGGCGGATGAAAGGTGGACGGTCTGCGGCGTCCTCGTCAGGTTGAAGACGAACAGCAGGCGCTGTCGTCCCTTTTTTCTGACGAAGGCAAGAACGTCGCGGTTTGAGGCGAGGAACGCCATGTCGCCGTCGACGAGGGCTGCATGTGCCCGGCGGAAAGCGAGCGTGCTGCGATAATGTTCGAGCGCCGAACCGGGAACGCCCTCCTGCGTATCGACCGCCAGCAGCCGATGGTCCTCGCGCACCGGCAGCCACGGAATGCCCGTGGAGAAGCCGGCATTCGCGCGCCCACTCTCCCAGACCATCGGGGTACGGCAACCGTCGCGCCCCTTGAAGGCCGGCCAGAACCGGATGCCATAGGGATCGCGCAATTCTTCAAGGGCAAGCTCGGCCTC
>JAPSJG010000142.1 GCA_031178305.1 Sinorhizobium sp. | reverse complement strand
CTCCCTCCTCAGTGCGGCCTTCAAGTCCTTCGGCGACATCGATCACCCCTTTCCCGGCGAACAGTTTCTCGGGTGACGTAACGTAAGAGACGCACCCGCCGGAACCATGTCACCGTCGCTTTTGCGATATTTCGCGACAATCCTCTACCCCCCGCATGGGTGCTTTGGGTAGTGCACGTCGCCCAAAGCTCCGGCGGTCTTGCGACAACGACGCGCATAAAGGCAACGATCCGAAGCGCGTCGCACGAATACGTTCAAGCGCGACGTGCTTTAGCTGCGCATTCACCATTTGCTTTGATTCAGCTTCGCGCAACGCGTCAGCTGTGCAATGATTTTGGCGATTTACACGGGACAATGCTCGGCTGATCGCCGAAGTCTCGCAGGGACAAGGCCCATGACGGACGCCTTCGATCGACTTACCCCTCTTGAACTGCGCTGCCTTGCGCTTGCGGCCCTCGGCCGCACTCGGCACGACATGATGCTGGAAACGGACATCCCGATAGATCGGATTGACGGTGCGCTCGCCGAAGCGACACGAAAGCTGAAGGCGGGCAACCTCGCCGAAGCGATTTGCCGCGCCGTCAGGCTCAAGCTGATTCACAGCATCCAGTAGGACTGACGAAGCGCCTGCGGGTCGCCGCGCGGCTGCTCGGGCGGATCCGTGGCACCGGCATCCGTCAACAGGCGCCGGTCGCCCCGGCGAAGGATGAGGACCCATTGAGCTCGAATTGCCAGCCACAGGCGGCAATGTGAAAGCGCAGCATCGAGCGACCGGGACCCCCGGCCGGGGAGAAATGCGGGGACGACCAGGACACGCATACGAGCGCCTTTCGATATACATCATACCGATTCTCCGCCATCGGTTGACATGCGACAAACGAATTGCGAGCATGACTGTCATCAGTTTTCCTTATGGCGCCGACATGTCTCTGCCCTTCGATAGCGATCTCCTCAGGACCTTTCTGGCGGTTGCCGATGCCGGCAATCTCACGCGCGCTGCCGACAGCGTCCGGCGCACGCAGTCGGCCGTCAGCATGCAGATCAAGAGACTTGAGGATGTGATCGGTCTGCCGCTGTTCGAGCGGCACTCACGCGGCGTGGTGCTGACGGCGGACGGCCTGCGCCTGGTCGACAAGGCCCGTCATATCGTCACCCTCCTCGACGACACGGCAACGGCGATGCGACAGCCCGCCCTGGGCGGCTCGGTTAGGATCGGGATCTCGGAGGAATACATCAACTCCACGCTCCCCAAGGCGCTCGGCGCCTTCGCCGCGATCCATCCGGGCGTCGAGGTCACCGTGCAGCAGGGCACGTCGATGTCCAACCTGGCCGACCTCGAGGCCGGGGAGATCGACATTGCCGTCGTTTTCGAGCCGGGCGGACGAAGCAGGAACGAAGTGCTCACGGTCGACCCCACCGTCTGGGTGACCTCCGACCAGCACGGCACGCATGTGCGGCAGCCGTTGCCGATCGCCACCTACACCTATGTCGAAGGTGGTTGGTGCGATGACCTGGCCATGAAGAGCCTGAGGAAACGCGATATCGAGAGCCGCATCGCCTTTGTGAGCCGGACCACGAGCGGCCTCATCGCCGCCGTCCTGTCCGGCCTCGCCGTCGCGCCGCTCTCGCGCAGCGCCATTCCGCCCGGCTGCCGGGAACTCACCGAGGAGGACGGTTTTGGCATTATCGACCTCTCCAACGTCGTGCTGCGGACAAGGCCGGGAACCCGGTCCCAGACGATCGACGCGATGGCCGAGGCGATCCGCCGGGCTTTCGGGGCGGGATGAATTAACGGTAAGGCGCCACGCTAGGAACATCTGCAAGACCCCTCCCCAACCCATCCCCACAAGGGGGAGGGCTAGGCGCTCGCGGCCGTCTCCTGTGATTTCAACAGTTACGTCTAAACCCAAAGCGCAAGTTGGGCGAAGAGCGTGCGGCAGATAAGCCCCTCCCCCTTTGTGGGGAGGGGTTGGGGGGCTTGCCCAAAAGGGAACACGCCGCCACTCGAATAGAGACCTGCTCCGAAATCCGGAAAGAGAAGAAGAAGTGCGATCCACGACGACCGATGGATGGTTTACGATCCCGGGCGCCTACTAGGTAGGTGGGCGCCGTATACCCGGACCCACGAGTCCGGCCAGGGACAGCTCCCTTGAGATCGTGTATGGCCCCGGGGATTGTGGTTCCTGTCGGGAAGCGCAGACCGCGCAGCAGATATAGACCGTCCTTACGATTTCCGCCAGAGCGCGATTGCAGGAATGCCGCTCAAAACGCTGTCGGCATCCATCAATTCGCAGGCGTCGGACGACCGCTGAGCCTGGCCACGATCATGTGGATCTGCGCCGTCACCTCGGAAAGCGCCGAGGCGACCGCCTCTTCGCTCCGCATGTGGTCGGAAAGGGCCGCTTGGCGGCCTTGCTTCAGATCGTCGACCTCTGCCTCGAAGCTCTTCAGCCGCTTTTCGACTTCACTCAATTCGTCCATCACCATGATGCCCGCCATCACGGTGAGTCGGAGGTCGCCGATCTCGCCGAATTGTCCCCGGAGATGGCCGACATATTGATCGAACCTCGCGGCAAGCGCGCTGAGGTGGTCCTCCTGCCCCTCCTCGCAGGCCATGCGATAGGCCTTGCCGTCGATCGTCACCGTTACCTGCGCCATGCTCGAGAACCTCAGCGATCCAGCACTGCCCGAATGGTTTCCATTGCCGTCACCAGGCGACGTGAAACCTCGCGATTGACCTCTTCCAGACGGTTCGCCCGGAATTGCGACTGGTCGAGCTCCTGCGCCAGCCGCGACCGATCCTCGTTGACCCGCCGGACCTCCTCTTCGAACTCGCCCACGTCCCTTTCCTTGTCAAAGCGGCCGTCGAGCGCGATCTCCAGCGATTGAACCGCGCTCTGCAACTCCTCGATCGCTAGCTTGACCGTCTTTGCCGGCATCTTTCACGAAACCTCACGCGAGCGGGATGGGAAAGCTCCGAACGCTTCCTCAGTGCCCTGAACCAGGTGGCAGAAACCCCCATGTCCGGATGCACATGATCATCCGAACAGCCCCGCCACTCCGAATCGCCAGAGACCTGGCCACATCGGACTGTTCTTTTTAAACCCATTCACCAAGTCACAACAATGCCAGGACCGACAATTGCGCCAGCCAAGCTGTGGATCGTCAAAATCGGCGTGGCGAAGACCGCGGTCGAGAGGCATTCACACGGTCGGGAGACAGCCCAATAGATCGCCGTCATTTCGTCGTGGAAAGCCTGTATTTGTTGACTCGCGCGGCGCACCTGCTATGTGTCGGCCGCTTCTCATACGGTCTTTGGAGGATAGAGGCCGTCCCTGATCACCGAACCCAAACGGAACAGTCATGATCTCTCGCGAAAAACACGACCGGATGGCAAATGCAATCCGTTTCCTCTCCATGGACGCCGTCGAGAAGGCAAATTCCGGCCACCCCGGTCTCCCGATGGGGGCCGCCGACATAGCAACGGTTCTCTTCACCCGCTACCTGAGCTTCGACCCGAAGCAGCCGAACTGGCCGAACCGTGACCGATTCGTTCTGTCGGCCGGCCATGGATCGATGCTGCTTTATTCGCTCCTCTATCTGACCGGTTACGAAGACATTACCATCGACGAGATCAGGAACTTCCGCCAGCTCGGCTCACGGACTGCCGGCCATCCGGAATACGGTCATGCCGCCGGTATCGAGACGACGACGGGCCCGCTCGGCCAGGGCATCGCCAATGCCGTCGGCATGGCGATTGCAGAGCGGAAGCTGCGCGAGGAATTCGGAGCCGAGCTGATGGAGCACTATACCTATGTGCTCGCCGGCGACGGCTGCCTGATGGAGGGCGTCAGCCAGGAGGCGATCGCGCTTGCCGGCCACCTGAAGCTCAACAAGCTCGTCGTCTTCTGGGACGACAACAATATCTCGATCGACGGACCGGTCTCGATCGCCGATTCCACCGACCAGCACGCCCGCTTCCGCGCCTGCAAGTGGCACACGATCGCCGTCGATGGCCATGACCCGGATGCGATCGCCGCGGCTATCGAAGAGGCGCAGAAGTCCGACAAGCCGACGATGATCGCCTGCAAGACCGTCATCGGCTTCGGCGCGCCGAACAAGGCCGGCACGCACAAGGTGCACGGCTCGCCGCTCGGCGCCGAGGAAATAGCCGCGACGCGCCAGGCGCTCGGCTGGGAAGCCGAGGCCTTCACCGTCCCCTCCGACGTGCTCGATGCCTGGCGGCTCGCCGGGCTCCGCTCGACCAAGGCGCGCAAGGAATGGGAAGAACGGCTGGACGGCGCCGAAACCGAGAAGAAGGCACAGTTCATCCGCCGCTTCTCCGGAGAACTCGAAGGCCGACTCGCCTCCGCCATCAGCGACTACAAGCAGAAGCTTGCGGAAACAAAGCCGTCACCGGCGACCCGCAAGGCCTCCGAGGATGCGCTCGAAGTCATCAACGGCGTGCTCGCCGAGACGATCGGCGGTTCGGCCGACCTCACCGGCTCCAACAACACCAAGACGAGCCAGACCCATTCGATCACACCGGACAGCTTCGCCGGCCGCTATATCCATTACGGCGTGCGCGAGCACGGCATGGCGGCAGCCATGAACGGCATTGCGCTGCATGGCGGGCTCATCCCCTACTCCGGCGGCTTCCTGATCTTCTCCGACTATTGCCGCCCCTCGATCCGGCTTGCCGCGCTGATGGGCATCCGCGTCATCCATGTGCTGACCCATGATTCGATCGGCCTTGGCGAAGACGGGCCGACGCACCAGCCGGTCGAGCATCTCGCCTCGCTTCGCGCGATCCCGAACCTCCTGGTGTTCCGCCCCGCGGATGCGACGGAAACCGCCGAATGCTGGCAGCTTGCGCTCGAAAGCCGCAAGCATCCGTCGGCGATCGCACTCACGCGCCAGAACCTGATGGCCGTGCGCACGGAATACGAGGAGGAAAACCTCTGCGCTCGAGGCGCCTACGACCTCGTGACCGCCAGCGACGCCAAGGTGACGATCTTCGCCACCGGCTCGGAAGTGGAGATCGCGGTGAAGGCATGTCAGGCGTTGACGGCAAAGGGCATTTCGACGCGCGTCGTTTCCGTTCCCTGCTTCGAGCTCTTTGCCGAGCAGAGCGAGGACTATCAGCAGGCGATCATCGGCGATTCTCCGGTCAAGATCGCAATCGAGGCCGGTGTCCGCCAAGGCTGGGACCATCTGATCGGCAGCAATGGCACCTTTGTAGGTATGTCGAGCTTCGGCGCCTCCGGTCCCTACAAGGATCTCTACAAGCATTTCGGCATTACGCCGGAAGTCGTGGTTGCGGCCGCCGAAGCCAAGCTGTCTTGATTAAGCCGGAGGGAGCCCTTGCGGGCATCCTCCATTCGTACATGCCATTCTGACAGGGAGAGACCCGACATGACAGTGAAAGTCGCCATCAATGGTTTCGGCCGCATCGGCCGCAACGTGCTTCGCGCCATCGTCGAATCCGGCCGCACGGATATCGAAGTCGTCGCCATCAATGACCTCGGCCCGGTCGAGACCAACGCCCACCTCCTGCGCTTCGACTCCATCCATGGCCGCTTCCCGGCCGATGTGAAGATCGAAGGTGACGCGATCGTCATCAACAACGGCAAGCCGATCAAGGTGACGGCCGTCCGCAACCCGGCCGAACTGCCGCACAAGGAACTCGGCGTCGACATCGCGATGGAATGCACCGGCATCTTCACCGCACGCGACAAGGCCGCCGCTCATCTTGAAGCCGGCGCCAAGCGCGTGATTGTCTCGGCACCGGCCGATGGCGCCGACCTCACCGTCGTCTACGGTGTCAACCATGACAAGCTGACGAAGGACCACCTCGTCATCTCCAACGCATCCTGCACGACGAACTGCCTTGCGCCGGTCGCGAAGGTGCTGAACGACGCCATCGGCATCGACCACGGCATGATGACGACGATTCACTCCTACACGAACGACCAGCCGTCGCTCGACCAGATGCACAAGGATCTCTACCGCGCCCGCGCCGCGGCGCTCTCGATGATTCCGACTTCGACTGGTGCCGCCAAGGCCGTCGGCCTGGTATTGCCGGAACTCAAGGGCAAGCTCGACGGCTTCGCCATGCGCGTGCCGACCCCGAACGTCTCGGTCGTCGACCTCAAGTTCGTCGCCAAGCGCGAGACGACCAAGGAAGAGGTCAATGCCGCGATCAAGGCTGCCGCCGAAGGCCCGCTCAAGGGCATACTCGGCTATACGCTCGCCCCGAACGTCTCGGTCGACTTCAACCACGACCCGCATTCCTCGGTCTTCCACATGGATCAGACCAAGGTGATGGAAGGCAAGTTCGTGTCGATCCTGACCTGGTACGACAACGAATGGGGCTTCTCCAACCGCATGTCCGACACGGCGGTCGCCCTCGGCAAGCTGCTCTAAGACCGATGTTCCGGGCCCTTTCCTCAACGACGGTGCGTTGGCGCCCGCTCGAGGGGGAGGGGCTTGAACATCTGACGATCAGACCCTTGCACGCCTCTGTCGGCGCGGCGATCCGCGCCGAAAGCGTCGTTATCGGCGAGCGCGACGGCGCAGCTTTCGGAGTCCGCTATCGCATCGACTGTGACGCCGCCTGGCGCCTTACCTCTTTCATCATCGAGACGACGGGCGGGCGCCGGCTGCATCTTCTTTCAGACGGCGCCGGCCATTGGCGTACTGCCGAAGGCATCCCTCTCCCGCAATTCGATGGCTGTATCGACATCGATCTTTCGGCAACGCCCTTCACCAACACCCTGCCGATCCGACGGCTTGGGCTCGCCCGCGATGCAGGCACGGTGAAGCTCAACATCCTTTACGTCCCGTTCGACAGCTTCGAACCGACGGTCGACATTCAACGCTACACCTGCCTCGATGACGGCAAACTCTATCGCTTCGAGGAAGATGACGACAGCTTCGCCGCCGACCTGCCAGTCGACGCGGACGGCCTTGTCATCGACTACCCTTATCTTTTCCGAAGACTATCACCGGAGACAATCTGATGGCTTTCAAGACACTCGACGATCTCACCGACATCGCCGGCAAGCGCGTGCTCGTGCGCGTCGACCTCAATGTGCCGATCAAGGACGGTCAGGTGACCGACACCACGCGCATCGAGCGCGTCGCGCCGACGATCCGCGAGCTCTCCGAAAAAGGCGCGAAGGTAATCCTGCTTGCCCATTTCGGCCGACCGAAGGGCGAGCCGGTGCCGGAGATGTCGCTGAAGGCGATCGCGCCCGCGGTCGAGGAAATCCTCGATCAGCGCGTCTATTTCGCCGCCGACTGCACTGGCGAAAAGGCAGCCAACGCGATCGCCGACATGAATGACGGCGACGTGCTGCTGCTCGAAAACACCCGCTTCCACAAGGGCGAGGAGAAGAACGATCCGGCCTTCGTCGCCGCGCTCGCCGCCAATGGCGACGTCTATGTCAACGACGCCTTCTCCGCCGCCCACCGCGCCCATGCCTCAACCGAGGGCTTGGCGCATCATCTCCCCGCCTATGCCGGCCGTACCATGCAGGCCGAACTGGAAGCGCTCGAAAAGGGTCTCGGCAATCCGAAGCGCCCGGTCGTCGCCATCGTTGGCGGCGCCAAGGTCTCGACCAAGATCGATCTCCTGCAGAACCTTGTGAAGAAGGTCGATGCGCTGGTCATCGGCGGCGGCATGGCCAATACCTTCCTGGCGGCCCAGGACATCGACGTCGGCAAGTCACTATGCGAACACAATCTCGCCGAGACGGCGAAGTCGATCATGAGCGCGGCATCGGCCGCCGGCTGCACCATCGTCTTGCCGGAAGACGGCGTCATCGCTCGCGAGTTCAAGGCCGGCGCCGACAACGAGGTCGTCGACATCAAGGCGGTTCCCGCCGATCAGATGGTTCTGGATGTAGGGCCGAAGTCGGTCGCCGCCGTCAACGACTGGATCTCGCGCGCCGAAACCCTCGTCTGGAACGGCCCGCTCGGCGCCTTCGAAATCGCACCCTTCGACCGGGCGACGGTCGCCGCGGCCAAACATGCGGCTGCCCGCACCCGCCAGGGTTCGCTCGTGTCGGTCGCCGGCGGCGGCGATACGGTCGCCGCACTCAACCATGCCGAGGTCGCCGACGATTTCACCTACGTGTCGACCGCGGGCGGCGCTTTCCTCGAGTGGATGGAAGGCAAGCCCCTGCCGGGCGTCGATATCCTCCATCAGCAGAAATAACGACGAGCGTCCCGGCCCGACGACTGCTCGGCTGCGGGCCGGGACAAATAATTCTGACATTTCAAACGATTAAATTTATTTAAATCGTTTCAGTCTGTTTTACTGCCATTTTCCCGCACGGTATCTTCTGTTAACGCGCGCCCGTTCGGCAGCGCGGAACAAACTTTCGCGTGCCGATACCGAGGTTTGTTTCATTCGCTGCTCCGCTGGTGATCGGCGCTGTGTGTAGGAGAACAAGATGAGCGAAAGACTGGAAGATATTGCGGTTGCCATGGTTGCCAATGGCCGGGGGCTTCTTGCAGCCGACGAGTCGACCGGGACGATCAAAAAGCGCTTCGACGGCATCGGCCTGGAATCCACGGAAAACTCGCG
>JAPSJG010000141.1 GCA_031178305.1 Sinorhizobium sp. | reverse complement strand
GAGGCTGATCACGGCCGCCTTCGTTGCGCAGTATACGGCGACCAGAGCTTCGCCGCGCCGTCCGGCCTGGCTTGCCATGTTGATGATCTTGCCGCCTCGCCCCTGGGCGATCATCTGCTTGGCCGCTGCCTGCAAGGTGAAAAGCGTGCCGGCGACATTGATCGAGAACAGCTTCTCGTAGCTTTCGCGGGTGATCTCGACGATTGGCGCGAGATCGAAGAGCCCGGCATTGTTGATGAGGATGTCGACCCCGCCCGCCTGTTTGACGGCCGCTTCAATTGCCGCATCTATCGAATCCTGCCGGGTGACGTCCAACTCGACCGCGTAAGCCTCCGGGCCGATGTCCGCGGCGGTCTTTCGCGCCCGCTCCATGTTGATGTCCGCGATCGCGACGGTTGCGCCTTCGCGCACGTAAGCCTCCGCGAAGGCGCGGCCGATACCCCGTGCCGATCCGGTGATCAGAGCGCTCTTTCCTTCAAGACGTTTCATCGGATTGCCATTCCCGTTTCATCGAACCTGTGGACGCGTTGCGGATCGGGCGTCAGGAACACCTGGTCGCCATGGGTCACGGCGAAGTCGCCGCTGACGCGTGCCGTCATCGTCCCGATGCCGTCGGCATTCACATGCAGGAAGGTGTCGGAGCCGAGATGTTCCGCCACGCCGACGGTGCCCCGCCATGTGCCGCGCTCCTTCGAAAGCACGAGATGTTCCGGACGGACGCCGATCGTATGCGCCTGATGCATGGCCGCGGGGGCTCCCGAAACGAAATTCATCTTGGGCGAGCCGATGAAACCAGCAACGAAGAGATTGTCCGGACGGTGATAGAGCTCGAGCGGCGAGCCCACCTGCTCGATGCGGCCGCGGTTCAAGACGACGATCTTGTCGGCCATGGTCATCGCCTCCACCTGGTCGTGGGTGACGTAGATCATTGTCGTCTTCAGTTGCTGGTGAAGCTGACTGATCTCGAGCCGCATGTTGACGCGCAGCGCCGCGTCGAGATTCGACAGCGGCTCGTCGAACAGAAAAGCCTCCGGCTGGCGGACGATCGCCCTGCCGATCGCCACGCGCTGTCGCTGTCCGCCGGAAAGCTGGCGGGGCTTACGGTCGAGATAGTCGGTAAGGTTCAGGACGCGCGCGGCATCCGCCACCTTCTTGTCGATCACTGCCTTGTCCTCGCCCATCATCTTCAGCGGGAAGGCAATGTTGCCGCGCACGCTCATATGGGGATAGAGCGCGTAGGACTGGAACACCATCGACAGCCCCCGCTTGGCTGGCGGCAAGTCGGTCGCGTTCTTGCCGTCGATGACGATCTCGCCGCCGCTGACGTCCTCGAGTCCGGCGATCAGCCTCAGAAGCGTGGACTTGCCGCAGCCGGATGGGCCGACGAATACGACGAACTCGCCGTCGTCGATGTCGAGGTCGATCGATGGGATGACGGCGTGGGCGCCGAAGGCCTTCGAGACGTTCTTGAGTGTGATGCTTCCCATGGTCGTATCCTTATTTGACCGCGCCGAAGGTAAGGCCGCGTACAAGCTGCTTCTGCGAGAACCAGCCAAGAATGAGGATGGGGGCGATCGCCATAGTCGAGGCCGCCGACAGCTTCGCGTAGAAGAGGCCTTCCGGGCTCGAATAGGAGGCGATGAAGGCGGTCAGCGGCGCTGCTCGCGCTGCGCTGAGATTGAGCGTCCAGAATGCCTCGTTCCAGGCGAGAATGATGTTGAGAAGGAGCGTCGAGGCGATGCCGGGGATCGCCATCGGCGTCAGCACGTAGATGATCTCCTTGGCGAGCGATGCACCGTCCATGCGTGCCGCCTCGAGGATTTCGCCGGGGATCTCCTTGAAATAGGTGTAGAGCATCCAGACGATGATCGGCAGGTTGATGAGCGTCAGCACCATCACCAGACCCGCGCGGGTATCGAGCAGCCCCGTATTGCGGAACATCAGGTAGAGCGGCACGAGTACGCCGACCGGCGGCATCATCTTGGTGGAGAGCATCCACATCAACACGTCCTTGGTGCGTTTCGCCGGCGCAAAGGCCATCGCCCATGCCGAAGGAATGGCGATCAGCAGGCCGAGCAGCGTCGATCCGAAGGAAATGACGACGGAGTTCATGAAGTGCTTGAAGTAGTCGGACCGGCTCTGCACCTCGAAATAGTTTTCCACCGTCCAGTCGAAGAACAGGAAGGTCGGCGGCGAGGCGATCGCCTGGGCCTCCGTCTTGAAGCTCGTGAGGAAGGTCCAGAGGATCGGGAAGAAGATCAGAATGCCGATCGTCCAGGCCGCGGCCGTGGTGATCAACTTGCGCTGGGTCGAGACATTGCGTGCCATGGATATTAAGCCTCCAGCGTCTTGCCGATCATGCGCATCAGGAAGAAGGCGACGATATTGGCGAGGATGACGGCGATGATGCCGCCGGCGGAGGCACCGCCGACATCGAACTGCAGCAGCGCCTGTGCGTAGACCAGGAAGGTGAGATTCGTGCTCTGCGTGCCCGGACCGCCATTGGTGGTCACGAGGATTTCCGCAAAGACCGAAAGCAGGAAGATCGTCTGAATCAGGATCACCACAGTGATCGCGCGTGAAAGGTGTGGCAGGATCAAATAGATGAAGCGGCTCAAGGCGCCGGCGCCATCCATCTGCGCCGCCTCCTTCTGCTCTTCGTCCAGCGACTGCAGCGCCGTCAGCAGAATGAGCGTTGCAAAAGGCAGCCATTGCCAGGCGACGATGAGGATGATCGAAAAGAGTGGCGCGTTGGCCAGGAAATCGAAGGGCTGTAGCCCGAAGAGCTTGGCGAGCCAGGCAAAGATCCCGTTCACGGGATTCATGAACATGTTCTTCCAGACGAGCGCTGCGACTGTCGGCATGATCAGGAAGGGCGCGATCACCAGGATGCGCACGATTCCCTGCCCGAACATCGGCTGGTCGAGGAGCAGCGCCAACCCGATGCCGCCGACGACCGTGATGAACAGCACCCCAAGCACAATCGCGAGCGTGTTGAAGATCGCCTGGAAGAAAGCCGGATCGGTCAGGAAGTAGGTGTAGTTGGAAAGGCCCGCGAACTCCTCCATTCCCGGCATCAGCAGGTTGTAGCGCAACAGCGAGAAATAGATCGTCATCGACAGCGGCACGATCATCCAGGCCAAAAGCAGGAGCACCGACGGTGCCATCATCAGCCGCGCGGCGGAGCGGGTATGCAAGGTCGCCATGGCGTCCCCCATGTGGTGCTTAGCGCTGCGAATGCCGCACACGCTACCGGTCAGTTTGAAAAAGTCAGAGCGGGACGCGGGCCGAGGAGTTCACCTTTCTCCCGTCCCGCTCTGGAGGTTGCCGAGGCGCCGGCCGTTTCCCGCCGGCACCCCGACCTTGGGAGCCTCACTTGATGTAGCCAGCCCGGGTCATCTCGCGCGTCGTCAGTTGCTGAGCGCTGGCGAGCGCCTGGTCGACGCTCATCTGGCCGGCAAGTGCTGCCGAGAACTGCTGGCCGACAGCCGTACCGAGACCCTGGAACTCCGGGATCGCCACGAATTGCACGCCGACATAGGGCACGGGCTTGACGGCCGGATTCTTCGGATCCGCCGAGTTGATGGATTCCAGCGTCATCGCCGCGAACGGCGCCGCCTTCTGGTACTCCGGGTTCTCATAGAGAGACTTGCGGGTGCCCGGAGGAACGTTGGCCCAGCCTTCCTTCTCCGCCACGAGCTTCAGATAGTCCTTGCCGGTCGCCCAGGCGATGAACTTCTGGGCTGCGTCCGCCTTTTGCGAAGCCGCCGGAATGGCGAGGCTCCAGGCCCAAAGCCAGTTGCCGCGCTTGCCGAGCCCCGTGTCAGGCGCCAGCGCGAAACCGACCTTATCGGCCACGGTCGATTCCTTCGGATTGGTGACAAAGGAAGCCGCCACGGTCGCGTCGATCCACATGCCGCATTTTCCCGTCTGGAACAGCGACAGGTTTTCGTTGAAGCCGTTCGACGAGGCGCCGGGCGGACCGGCATCGTTCATCAGCTTGACGTAGAAATCGAGCGTGTTCTTCCACTCCGGCTGATCGAACTGCGGCTTCCAGTTCTCGTCGAACCAGCGCGCCCCGAAGGAATTCGCGGTCGCCGTCAGGAAGGCCATGTTCTCGCCCCAGCCAGCCTTGCCGCGCAGGCAGATGCCATAGATCTCATTGTCCTTGTCGGTGATCTTGCGGGCCGCATCGGCGATGAAGTCCCAGGTCGGCGCATCGGGCATGGTAAGCCCGGCCTTCTCGAACAGATCCTTGCGATACATGACCATGGAGCTTTCGCCGTAGAACGGAGCTGCGTAGAGCTTGCCGTCTACGGTCAGGCCGCTGCGGATCGCCGGCAAGAGATCGTTGACGTCGTAGTCGGGGCCGAGATTGTCGAGCGGCAGAAGCCAGCCTTGTTTTGCCCAGATCGGCACTTCATAGGTGCCGATCGTCATGATGTCGTACTGGCCGCCTTTCGTCGCAATGTCCGTCGTGACGCGCTGACGCAGCACGTTTTCCTCGAGCGTCACCCACTCGAGTTGAATGTCCGGATTCTTCGACGTGAAGTCATCCGTCAGCTTCTGCATCCGGATCATGTCGCCATTGTTCACGGTCGCAATGGTCAGGGTCTCTGCTTGGGCCAGGCCCGCCAGAGCGACTGCCGAGCATGTGCCCAGCAGGAAAGTTCTCAATTTCATCGACTTCCTCCCAGAAGGTGTTGAGCATTTGCCTTTCTATTGAGCAATTACTCACACATTGACGAAGAAAGTCAATGCGCATTCGATGCTGCAGCGCAGCACCAAGCACTAAGCCTCTGTTTCGCCTTATTTTATTCTTCCTGGAATTCTTTTTGACGCGGGCGAAGCCGCAGTCGATGGCGACCGATTAATACCCTTTATGGTCGTCTTTCAAACCTTGAGCAGATATTCGGCCGTGGTTTCGTCGGTGATGAGACCGTTGATGATCCCGCCCTTCAAGGCAGCCCGCAAAGCCTCGTATTTGCGTCTTCCCTTGGCGATACCGATCACCGCGGCGCGATCGCGCGGCGGCAATGGGATGGAGGCGACGCGCTCATTGATGCTGCCCGCGAGCAAGGCGCCGTCATGGTCGAACATCCAGCCGCAGATCTCGCCGGCCGCCCCCGCGGTCATCAAGTCCGCCATTTCCTCTCTGGCGAGGAAGCCGTCCTCGCAGAGCGGCGCGTCGGCGCCGAGTTCGCCGACGCCGACGAAAACGGCGTCGGCCCGCGCGCCGAGTTCCAGCGCGATCTTCACCAGGCTCTGCTTGTGCAGCACTTCGCGCTCTTCCGGCGACGAGACGAGGACCGGCAGTGGCATTGGGAAATGGCGCGCGTTGATCACGTCCGCCATGCTGAAGATCACGTTGTAATAGGCCGCCGATCCATCGAGCCGGATGTTGCCGGTGAGCGAGACGATGCGGTGCTGCGGGCAATCCATGGGCGGCAATTGGTCGATGATTGCCTTCAGCGTCCTGCCCGTGCCGATCGCAAGTACGACCGGATCGGGGGATTTCAGCCAGCGCTCGATTTCCGCGGCCCCCGCCTCGGCGATGCCGACGGTCGCCGAATCAGAGCCCGGGTCGCTCGGCACCACATCGGCATATTTCAGGTCATATCTGTCCTTAAGCCGTGCGGCCGCCTCGAGACAGGCGGCGATCGGATGGTCGAGCCGCACCTTGATCAGCCTCTCGGCCATGGCAAGCGATACGAGGCGCTGCGCCGACTGGCGCGAAATGCCCATGATAGACGCGATCTCGTCCTGCGTGCGGCCGGCAACGTAATAGAGCCAGCCGGCACGGGCAGCATCGTCCAGCCTGTTGTTGTTTTCCGGCTTGCGCGCCATCAATCACATCCTTCCCCTTTGATTTGCTGCCATTTTTCGCCATCCTCTGTCAAACCAGAGCGCAATATCGGCGCGCACCTCAGGAAAAAAGACCGAAATCCGCAGTGATTGCGGAAAGCGCGACCAAAATTTTACCGTTTGATAAAAAAATAAAGCGTGTTACCGTTCTGTATCCTGAGAAGACATTGGGAGCCAAAAATGGGAACGACGCAATCTGGGATTCTCGGCGGGCGCCTGCCGCTCGCGGAGTATGAGAAGAACTTCTCCGACCTTCATCCGCCACTTGACAAACACGAAGCGCTCGTTGCCGCGGACCGCTGTTATTTCTGCCATGACGCACCCTGCATGACGGCCTGTCCCACCTCCATCGACATCCCGCTGTTCATCCGGCAGATCGCGACAGGCAACCCGATCGGCTCCGCCAAGACCATCTTCGACCAGAACATACTGGGCGGCATGTGCGCTCGCGTCTGTCCCACCGAAACGCTCTGCGAACAGGCCTGCGTGCGCAATACGGCCGAGGAGCGGCCGGTCGAGATCGGGCGGCTGCAGCGCTATGCGACCGACACCGCGATGAGGGAGAACAGGCAGTTCTATGCGCGGGCTGCATCTTCCGGCCGCAGGGTCGCAATCGTCGGCGCGGGACCCGCGGGTCTTGCCTGCGCCCATCGACTCGCCGTCGAGGGACACGAGGTGGTGATCTATGACGCGCGCGAAAAATCCGGCGGCCTCAACGAATACGGCATCGCCGCCTATAAATCGGTCGATGACTTCGCACAAAAGGAGGTCGCTTACGTCCTTTCGATCGGCGGGATCGAGGTCCGTAACGGCGAGACGCTCGGGCGCGACTTCTCGCTCGCCGACCTGACGGAGCAATTTGATGCCGTCTTCCTCGGCCTCGGCCTTGCCGGCGTCAATGCGCTGATGATCGAGGGCGAGAATGCCGTGGGCGTGGAGGATGCGGTCGACTTTATCGCCGCGCTTCGTCAGTCGACGACGAAGGTCGATATTCCCGTTGGCCGCCGGGTCGTCGTGCTCGGCGGCGGGATGACCGCCATCGACGCCGCGGTCCAAGCGAAGCTGCTCGGCGCCGAGGAGGTGACGATCTGCTACCGTCGCGGCAAGGAGCACATGAACGCCTCCGAATTCGAACAGGACCTGGCCGCCTCCAAGGGCGTCACCATTCGCCACTGGCTGCAGCCGAAGCGCATCGCCGTGAAGGACGGCAAGGTCGCCGGCATCGAACTCGAATACACCACCCTCACCGACGGCAAACTGACGCCGACCGGGGAAACGGGTATCATTGCCGCCGACCAGATTTTCAAGGCCATCGGCCAGACTTTCCAGGCCTCCGGCCTCGGCGCGCTTAGGATGGAAGGCGGACGCATCGTCGTCGACGCGGAGGGCCGCACCTCCCTCGCCAGGGTCTGGGCGGGCGGCGACTGTGTGCTCGGCGGCGAGGACCTGACCGTCGCCGCCGTCGCCATGGGACGCGACGCCGCCGAATCGATCAACCGGGCCTTCGCCGCGGAAGCACCGCTGGCGAGCGCCGTTGCTTGAAAAGCAGGACAGGGATCGAGAGGACAAGAACAATGGCTGATCTTCGCAACAATTTTGTCGGCATCAAATCGCCGAACCCGTTCTGGCTCGCCTCGGCACCGCCGACAGACAAGGCCTACAACGTCGAGCGCGCCTTCAAGGCGGGCTGGGGCGGCGTCGTCTGGAAGACCCTCGGCGAGGAAGGGCCGCCGGTCGTCAACGTCAACGGCCCGCGCTACGGCGCGATCTGGGGCGCCGACCGGCGCCTGCTGGGACTGAACAACATCGAGCTCATTACGGACCGCGACCTTTATGTGAACCTGCGCGAGATGAAGCAGGTGAAGATGAACTGGCCGGACCGCGCGCTCATCGCTTCGATCATGGTGCCCTGCGTCGAGGACGCCTGGAAGGCCATCCTGCCGCTCGTCGAGGAGACAGGCGCCGACGGCATCGAGCTCAACTTCGGCTGTCCGCACGGCATGTCCGAACGCGGCATGGGTTCCGCGGTCGGGCAGGTACCGGAATATATCGAGATGGTCGTGCGGTGGTGCAAGCAATACACGCGCATGCCGGTGATAACCAAGCTGACGCCGAACGTCACCGACATCCGCAAGCCCGCCCGCGCCGCCAACGCCGGCGGCACCGACGCGGTATCGCTGATCAACACCATCAACTCGATCACCTCGGTCAATCTCGACACCTTCTCGCCGGAGCCGTCGATTGATGGCCGCGGCAGCCATGGCGGCTATTGCGGGCCGGCGGTGAAGCCGATTGCCCTCAACATGGTCGCCGAGATCGCCCGTGATCCGGAGACCTATGGCCTGCCGATCTCCGGCATCGGCGGCATCACCACCTGGCGAGATGCCGCGGAATTCATCGCCCTCGGCGCCGGCAACGTCCAGGTCTGCACGGCGGCGATGACCTACGGCTTCAAGATCGTGCAGGAAATGATCACGGGCCTTTCCGACTGGATGGACGCCAAGGGTCACCGGACGCTCGACGACATCCGCGGCCGCGCCGTGCCGAACGTTACCGACTGGCAGTATCTCAACCTCAATTACGTCACCAAGGCGCAGATCGACCAGGACGCCTGCATCAAATGTGGCCGCTGTCACATCGCCTGCGAGGACACCTCGCACCAGGCGATCACGCAGTTCGTCAATGGCGTGCGCCATTTCGAGGTGATCGAGGAGGAATGCGTCGGCTGCAATCTCTGCGTAAATGTCTGTC
>JAPSJG010000140.1 GCA_031178305.1 Sinorhizobium sp. | reverse complement strand
GATGGCGAGCGTCACCCCCGAGCAGATCAACGCCACGACGAAAGGCAGCTTCAGCTGGCCGTAGATCGTGTAGGTCACGAACCCGCCCAGCACGTACATCTGGCCGTGCGCGAAATTGAGCACGTTCATGAGGGCGAAGATCAGCGTCAGTCCAAGCGCGATCAGTGCGTACTGGGCGCCGAGATAAAGTCCGTTGGCGATTACCTGTTCCATGGCGACGGATCCGGCCCAAGTGAAAGTGGACTTCGTTGCGAAACGCGGAGAGCTTGTGGCGGGGAGCGGCCCGGAAACGAGCCGCCCGCGCTCCTCTCCTTACAGCGCCGTGCGTCCTTCAGAATGCACGAAGGCGCTGCAAGTCTTTGAATCTAGCATCGTGCTTGCCGAAAATCGGAACCGATCTCCGGGCCTATGCGCTAGATCATGCGAATCTCAGTCCACTTCGCCGATGAACAGCGTCTGGAACTCGCCATCCTTGAATTCTGTCACCACCATCGGCACGGAGAGCTGGCGCTTCTGTCCAAAGGAAGTCATGCCGACATATTTCAGCGTACTGTCCTTGGCGAAGGGGTTTGGCGCCGAGAATGTGTCGATCGTCTTCTTGAATTCCTCCACGTCGTCGATGGCTTTGGGATTCGCCTTCAGCGTTTCGACGATGTATTCGAGCGCATAGACCTTCGTATTGGACTCATCGTTGTATTCGCCGTACTTTTTGGTGTAGCGATCGATGAATTCTTCCATCACCGGCGTGCGAATTTCAGGCGTCGAGGCACCGCCGACGGAGATGAAGCCGTTCGCAAGTTCACCGGCGCCCTCCTGCAGCACGGTCGCGTCCTGTGCCGTCTCGGCCGAGATCAGGCCCTCATAGCCGAGTTCCCTGGCTGCGCGGATCAGTAGCGGCGCGTTGGCAGGCGCGACACCCGACAGCACCAGCAGGTCAGGCTTCAGCTGCACTATGGGCGTCAGCACCGGTGTGAAATCGCGGGTATCGTTCTGGTAGGTGTCTCTATCGGCCACCACTTCCAGGCCGAGTTCCTTGGCGGCAGCTACCCCGCTGTCCCGCTGGCTGAGCGGGTCGGATTCGTTCGCAGCGATGAAGGCCACCTTCTTCACGCCCTTGTTTTCCATGAGGTATTTATAGATGGCCGGCCCTGACTGGTAGTTCGCGACCATTCCGAGTACGGCGTTCGATGCCGGAGGCGTATAGAGCGCCTTCGGGAAGGCGTAGGGGAAATATATGATCCCCTTGGACTCGGCCACGGGGCGAACCGCGGCTGCACCATCATCGACATTTGGCCCGACGACATAGCGGATGCCTTCCTGGGCCATCTTTTCCATGCCGGCAATGGCGCGCTTGGGATCCTTCTGGTCGTCGAAGGTCACGACGGTGATGTTGTAGGTATCGTTGCCGATCTTCACGCCGCCCATCTCGTTGAGCCAGTCTGCGCGAGTCTGCATCGAGCGAACGTTGGATGTACCCCAGGCCGCGGCGGGGCCGCTGGTCACACCCACAAAGCCGATCTTGAGCTCTTTGTTCTCGGCATGAGCGGAAAGCCCTCCTCCCGCTGCGATGGCAAGAAATGAAACGGCGCCGAGCGCCAGCACTTTCAATGTCGAGCGTCTGTTGATCATCTCACTCCCCATCCTTTGCATCCAATTGTCGCGATGCGGAGTTGTTAGGGAAATCCTAAAATACATCCCTGTCAACATTTCAGTTTGGTTTTGTATACAAAATCGATTCCGCATTGCGGAATGGGCGCGCAGTTTCCTGCAGCGAAGGACAAAGCCATGCAGCGATTTGAAAGTGCTACAGCGACCTTTGCGCGTCTGATACGAGGCGCGGCGCTGTGGGAAGAACTCCGTCGATAAGCGCGAGCTGTGCTTGCCGATCACATGCTTCCAGCGGCAATCAGGTAAATGGCCGCAGCGATGGCGCCGAGCGCGCTGCGGCCGCTATGGAGCTTGCCCCAGCGCGTGATAAGCTCGCGGGTTTCTCCGCTCGCCTCGTCCGCCGGCGTCGTCTCCAG
This sequence comes from Sinorhizobium sp., assembly GCA_031178305.1. Classification (GTDB taxonomy): domain Bacteria; phylum Pseudomonadota; class Alphaproteobacteria; order Rhizobiales; family Rhizobiaceae; genus Sinorhizobium. The sequence goes on along the minus strand of JAPSJG010000140.1, from coordinate 6,598 downwards.
GCGCTTGTTTATCGGCATGATGAAATAGAGGGTGTAAGGCCAGTTCATGATGATGACGGCGGCGCCGAGGCCCCAGAGCGCATTGCCGGTCTGCCACCAGGCCGCCGCGCCGAGCAGGCCGGACAGGATCGCAAGCGACGCTTGCATCTCAAAGCCCCGCCGGTAGGCCGGGCCCCATTCGGCGAGCGCTGCACGGTTATCGAGGCGCAGCCTTGCGGGCTGTTCGGCGATATTGATGTAAATGGCGGCTCCGAAGAACACGGACGCGGTGAGCAGAGCGAGCAGGCCGAACATGTGACGTCCTCCCGTTTTCAGACATGATACCCTATGAGGCCGCAAACAAAAGCTGCATCTTGGGCTTACGGGCGCTGCCTGGCTGCTCGATTGATATGACTTGTGACAAGCGGGTATCACCGCGGCGATTTCGGATCTTGATAGGTATCGGACTACGCGAGCTTCTGGACAAATTGATTCCGATTTGCACAGTAGCGCCTTGAAATGAAAGCGCTTCCGACGCATTGGGTGTCCGGCTCGTTTGCCGGCTGCCGTCTGGACTGGAAGCGGTATAGGCAGCGCAGACCCCGCGGCCGCATAATTCCTTAACTCGGTGTCGAATTGGGATAAAATTATGCGGTAGTTCAAAACGTTGTGGCGATTTCCGCGTGCTCTGGCGCGCAGGCGCCCGGGAAGGGACATTTCGTGGCATTGGAAGCGATCAAGTTTGGGGTGAGGAACGAAAGCGGAATTGCCGCGGCCAAGCCGCTGCTTGGTGAGCGGTTCGGTAACCGGTTCCACACAGGAGAGGCGATCCGCGCCCAGCATGCCCACGCAACGACCTACATCCCGGCGCAATTGCCAGACGGCGTCGTGTTTCCCGAAAATGCCGCCGAGGTGCGTGAGATCGTCGAGATCGCCTCGGCCCACCGCGTGCCCTTGATCGCCTTCGGCACCGGGTCCTCGCTCGAAGGCCATATCAACGCGCCTCATGGGGGCATATCGGTCGATATGTCCCGGATGAACCGGATCATCGAGGTCAATGCCGAGGATCTCGATTGCACCGTAGAGCCCGGTGTTACACGCGAAGAGTTGAATAGCTATCTGCGTGACACGGGGCTTTTCTTCCCGATCGATCCGGGCGCGAACGCTTCGATCGGCGGCATGGCATCGACGCGTGCCTCGGGCACGAATGCGGTGCGTTACGGCACGATGAAGGAGAATGTGCTTGCGGTGACGGCGGTCGTTGCGGGCGGGCGGGAGATCAGGACCGCGCACCGTGCGCGCAAGTCCTCGGCTGGCTACGACCTGACGCGGCTCTTCGTCGGTGCCGAAGGCACGCTCGGCATCATCACCTCGGTCACGCTGCGCCTGCAGGGGATACCGGAGGTGATCTCCGGCGGCGTGTGCCCGTTCCCGACGATTGCGGATGCCTGCAATGCGGTCATCCTGACGATCCAGTCCGGCATTCCCGTCGCGCGCATCGAACTGCTCGACGGGCTGCAGATGCAGGCTTGCAATGCCTATTCCGGCTTAAGCTACGAAGAGACGCCCACCCTTTTCGTCGAATTCCACGGCAGCGCCGAGAGCGTGGAGCTGCAATCGCGCCACTTCGCCGAAATAGCGTCGGAATTCGGTTCTACCGGCTTCGTCTGGACCACCAATCCCGAAGAACGGGCGCGGCTCTGGAAGGCCCGGCACAACGCCTATTGGGCGCAGAAGAGCCTGAAGCCCGGCGCTGCGATCCTGGCGACCGATGTTTGCGTGCCGATCTCGCGTCTGGCCGACTGCGTGGCGGCGACCCATGAGGACATCGCCGCCAGCGGCCTGGTCGCGCCGATTGTCGGTCACGCAGGCGACGGCAACTTCCATGTCGGCGTGCTTTTCGACGACAAGGACGCCGCCGATGTCGCGCGGGTCGAGGCCTTCATCGAACGGCTGAATAGCCGCGCGCTCTCCATGGATGGTACTTGTACGGGCGAACACGGAATCGGTCAGGGCAAGATGCCGTTCCTCGAGGCCGAGCTCGGCGAGGCGGTGGATCTGATGCGGCAGATCAAGCGTTCGCTTGATCCGGACAATATCTTCAATCCAGGCAAGATTTTTGCCTGTCGGTGATGCTCGCAAGAGGGGCGCGAATACCGCATGGCTCCTTAAATCGACCCCGATTCAAGGACAAAGACATGCAGTATTCAAAGTGCTACAGCGATCCTTGCGCGTCTGATAAGACGCGCGGTGCTGTAGGTTCCTGAGCCTAAGCAGATGGGAATGTGACACGGTGCTGGCGCGAATTTTCGTTATCATTGGCGGCCTATTGGTTGTCGCGCTCTTTGCAGCGCTGATCGCGCCGTGGTTCATAGACTGGACCAATTTCCGCGCCGAGTTCGAGCGCGAGGCGAGCCGCATCATGGGCAAGCCCGTGGTGGTGCACGGCAGTGTCGACGCGCGGCTTATTCCCTTCCCCACGGTGACGCTCAACGATGTGCGGGTCGGGTCGACCGATGGCGGCGAGCCGCTGATCCGGGTCGAACACTTCTCGATGAGCGCCGAGATTGCTCCTTTCTTGAGCGGTGAAGCGCTGATTTATGAAATGCGGCTCGACCGCCCCAAGGCGCGTATCCGCTTGCAGCCGGATGGCACGCTTGACTGGGCGCGTGGTCCGCGGGCGGTGATTCCGGCCAAGACCGTTGTCCTCGAAAAGATCGAAATCGCTAATGGCGAGATCGAATTCATCGATGAACAAACGGGGCGAGCGCGACGGGTGACCGATCTTTCCGCCGATCTCTCGGCGCGTACCCTTGCCGGGCCCTGGAAAATCGAGGGCCGCGCGGCTCTCGACGGGGAGGCGGGCAATTTTTCCTTTTCGACCAACGAAGTGGATGACAAGGGTACGCTCAGCCTCAGGGCACGGCTGATGCCGGACGAGCGTCCCTTCGGCGTCGAACTCGATGGCGATCTGAAGGTAGTCGATTTCAAGCCGGTCTATGCCGGGCGGTTCACGCTGACGGAAAACCGGCCGGCCGGCGATGACAAGGCCGGCAATTTGCCGCGCATCAACGGCGCCTTCCAGCTCACCAACGAGAGCATTCGGGTTCCGGAGTACCGCTTTGAGGTCGGTCCGCCCGACGACCCCTATATCGTGACCGGCGAGGCGACGCTCGACACCGGCAAAGAGCAGAAATTCCTGCTGATTGCCGACGGGCAGCAGATCGATGTCAGCCGCATCGGCAATTCCGGTCGCGGCGGCAAGACAAACCGCAATCCGGCAGCGTCGCTGCGCGAGCGTCTGGAAAGGATGACGGCGATTGCGGCCGACATTCCGATCCCCCAGGTGCCCGGCCGTGCCAGTCTCAGCCTTCCGGCAATCGTCATCGGCGATACGACGGTCCGCGATGTGCGCCTCGACGTCCGGCCAGACGGCGCGGGCTGGATCGTCGACAACGCCGTGGCGCTTTTGCCCGGGCGGACGCAACTCGAGGCGAAGGGACGGCTGAATCTGAAGGACGAGCGTTCCTTCCGCGGCGACATCGTTATTGCCTCGAACCAACCGTCGGGGCTCGCCAACTGGCTGGCCGGATCGGTCGATCCGGCCATACGGAAGCTGAAGGCGGCGGGCTTCGCGGCGACGGTCAACCTTACGGACACGCTTCAGCAATTCGAAAATCTCGAGGTCGCGGCGGGTCCCGCGACCTTGAAAGGGCGGCTGGAGCGCCAGTCGTTCGCCGACCAGCAGCCATTGCTATCGCTGCAGCTCAAGGGCAATCGCATCGATCTCGAGGCTCTGCAGGCGCTTGCCGGACTCGTCGCCGGCGATGCGTCGACGGAAACGCTGCTGAAGCATGCGATCGCCGCCGATCTTGCCGCCGAGTCGTTTTCCGCCTTCGGTGAGGAGGCCCGGGACGTGCAGGCGGTGCTAACGTTGAAGAACGGCCAGTTGCAGGCAGAGCGGATGGCGATCGGGTCACTCTCCGGCGCAAAGCTCGCCTTTTCCGGCCGTGTGAGCGGCGGCTTCGAAAAGCCGGTAATCTCCGCAAAGATGAAACTCGCCGCCGGAGAACTGACGCCGTTCCTCGAGATGATCGGCCGGCACACGGCGGCCCACCCGGCATTGCAACGGCTGATCAAAGCCGGTCCGTATTTCTCAAATGCAGCCTTCGACGTGACGCTGACGGCCGGCAACAAGGACGGCAACGCGCCAGTTACTTTCGGCGTGATCGGCACCGCCAATGGCGGCAAGATCGCCGCGAGCTACCAGGCGCCTGACGTCGCGCAGGCGCTTGCCGTCCGCAACATGCTGCTCGAGGCGACCCTGGAGAACCCAAGGACACCTATCCTCCTCGGACAGGCGGGTCTCGATCCGCTGCCCTTTGACGCGGATGCGAACGGCATTCTTTCCCTCAAGCTGCAGAGCACGGAGGATGCGAAAGCGAATGGCTCGCTGACTTTCACGACGGAAAAGACGTCGCTCGCCGCAAAGGGCACGGTCGATCTTTCGCGTGACCACTATCTCGAAGGCCAAGGGAAGCTAACGCTAAAGACTGAGGACCTCGAGCCGTACCTTCTGCTGAAGGGAATTGCCTTGCCGCAGATGGGCAGCGGCCTGCCAGTCACCCTGTCGGCCGATGTCACCTCCGATCCGGAGAGAATCATCTTCTCGGAGATCCAAGGCAGAGCCGACGAGAATGGCTTTGCCGGAGCGATATCGATCGACCGCAATGTGCAGGGCAAAGCTCAGGGCGAACTCGCCTTTGACACTCTGGATCTCGGCTGGCTCGGAGACGCTATTCTCGGTCAGGTTCAGGATGCCTCGACGGGCGGCCTGTCGAACGCGCCGGTGGCGCAGCCGGCTTGGGCGGGTCTCGACGTTGCGCTCAACGTGACCGCCGAGCGCTTCTGGCCGGGCGTCTACGCTGCCGTCAAGGAGTTCAGCGGGGCGCTCGAGTGGAAGGGCGACGAGATTGCCTTCAGCGAGATGAAGGGCGACTGGCTGGGGGGTAAGCTCGAGGGAAGGCTGCAGCTCGGCAACGCCAATGGCTCGGGCTTCCTCAGGTCACGTTTCGACCTCAAGGGTGGCGATCTGTCCGCCGCGGGCTGGTCGAGGCAGGCTGGGCCGGTCGCCACTGGCCGGTTCGACCTCGCTGTGGCGATGGAGGCCTCGGGGGCCACGCCCGAGGCGATGGCGCGCTCAGTCAGCGGTTCGGGAACGGCGAGCTTCGAGGGCGTGACGATCAAGGGCATCAACACGGCGGCGCTGCCGCAATTAGTGGCGGCCGCCGACGCGATGAAGAGCCGGATTTCGCCGGATTCCATCCGCAAAGTCGCCGTAAGCGAGATCTTCAGCGGTCAATCGGTCATCGACGCGGTCAAGGTGCCCTTCAGCATCGCTGGCGGAACAGTCCGGTTACAGAACGTAACCGCAGGCGACGGCAATGCCGCCTTCTCGGGCGATGCGTCCCTCGACCTTGCGGCACAACGGATGAACGGTACGGTCGAGCTCACCTTCCGCCCAGGCGAGGAGGCGCTTGCCGGCGCCGAGCCGCGCGTGCGCATCGGCTATGCCGGGCTCCTTGCCGCTCCCGGCGTCTCACTCGATGTCACCGACCTTGCCAATTTCCTGTCGCTTCGGGCCTATGAGAAGGAGCGCCGGCGCGTCGAGATGCTGCAGGCGAAGGTTCTCGAAAAGCAACGCCTGCGCCGCGAGGTTCAACTCTACAAGGCGCGGGCGACTGCGCGGGAGATCGAACGCAAGCGGGCCATTGCCGAGGAGCGCCGACGCGAGGCTGCTGCAGCGGAGGCGGCACGGATGAAGGCAGAGGCCGAAGCAAGGGCGGCTGCCGAGCGGCGTGCGGCCGAGGAGGAGCGGCGGCGGATGGGGCAATTGCCGCCGAAGCAGCCGCAGCCGGCGCCCATGGAGGATGTCCAGCGCGGCAGCGACCTGCCGCCGCCGGGAGAAAACGCTGGTCCGCCTCCCCAGGGTCTCAACTTCGAGATGTTGCCCGACATCACGGTTCGATAGCGGTGACGTCGGGGAACGAGCGTGCTCGGCCGCACCCCCTCTGGCCTGCCGGCCATCTCCCCACAAGGGGGAGAATACAAGCCGCTGCCCGCCGCTCCAATCGACACGCTTCTGCGGGCGGAAAGTCCAGTAGTTGCGCAAAAGGGGCGCCACATCACTTCTCCCCCCTTGTGGGGGAGATGGCCGGCGGCCAGAGGGGGTAGGCGCCGCCGGGGTATGCGCTGCCGTCGTTACTCTTCGCTTACGAAGCGCTCGCAGCCACCGCGCGCGCCTTGACCCAGGCGAGCACGTAGAGCCTGAGGGCGGAGGAGAGGTTTCCTTCCGAGCCGCGGCTGTCGTCGATCTCGGCTATCAGCCGGGCGAGCGGAATGCCGCGGCTTTTTGCGATCGACTTCAGTTCCTGCCAGAAAGGCTCCTCAAGGGTGAAGCTGGTCCGGTGTCCGTGCAGCGTCGCCGAATGCTTGGCGATCATTCCTGGCCTCAGAGAGTGATTCAAGTCGCTCCCAGACAGATTCCGGAAATGGAGCCAACTGACTGTCGCGGAATCGCTTTTTCAAGTTCGAACGGTTAGATCACGTTTATATTTTA
>JAPSJG010000139.1 GCA_031178305.1 Sinorhizobium sp. | reverse complement strand
GATGACGCGCGCTACAAGGGCATCGTCGGCAAGCACGTCATTCTGCCGATCGTCGGCCGGCGCATTCCGATCGTTGCCGACGAATATCCGGATCCGACGACCGGGACCGGGGCGGTGAAGATGACCCCGGCCCATGACTTCAACGATTTCGAAGTCGGCAAGCGCCGCGGGCTGCGGCTCGTCAACGTGTTGACCCCGGACGGACGGATCACGATCAAGAACAATGAGGATTTCCTCGATGGGCTGGACCATCCCGCAGCCCTCCATGGCGCATGGGATCAGTTGGAGGGCAAGGACAGGTTCGAGGCGCGCAGGCTGATCGTCGAGATTCTCGATGCGGCCGGTCTCGTCGATCACATCGAGCCGCACAAGCATGTGGTCCCGCATGGCGACCGCGGCGGCGTGCCGATCGAGCCGCGCCTGATGGAGCAATGGTACGTCGATGCCAAGACGCTGGCAAAGCCGGCGATCGCTGCGGTGCGGGAAGGTCGTACGACCTTCGTGCCGAAGAACTGGGAGAAGACCTACTTCGAATGGATGGAGAACATCCAGCCCTGGTGCATTTCACGGCAGCTCTGGTGGGGGCACCAGATACCGGCATGGTATGGTCCCGATGGACAGGTGTTCGTCGAAAGGACGGAGGAAGAAGCGCTGCATGCGGCGATCCAGCACTATCTCGCCCATGAAGGGCCGATGAAGGCCTATGTCGAGGACCTGCTGGAAAACTTCAAGCCGGGCGAAATCCTGACACGCGATGAGGATGTACTCGATACCTGGTTCTCCTCGGCGCTCTGGCCGTTCTCGACTCTTGGCTGGCCGAGGGAAACTCCGGAACTCGAAAAATACTACCAGACCGATGTTCTGGTGACAGGTTTCGACATCATCTTCTTCTGGGTTGCCCGCATGATGATGATGGGGCTCCACTTCATGAAGGATGCCGACGGCACTCCGGTCGAACCGTTCCACACCGTGTACGTCCACGCGCTTGTCCGTGACAAGAACGGGCAGAAGATGTCGAAGTCGAAAGGCAACGTCATCGACCCGCTGGAACTGATAGACGAGTACGGGGCCGACGCGCTGCGCTTCACCCTGGCTATCATGGCGGCGCAGGGACGTGACGTGAAGCTCGACCCTGCTCGCATCGCCGGCTACCGCAATTTCGGCACCAAACTTTGGAACGCCACGCGTTTCGCCGAGATGAACGGTGCGACGAGCAGCGAGGGGTTCATCCCCGAAGCGACCTCGCTGACGGTCAACCGTTGGATCCTGACGGAGCTTTCACGCACGATCCGCGATGTAACCGAGGCGATCGAGAGTTACCGCTTCAACGAGGCGGCCGGAAGCCTCTACCGCTTCGTATGGAACCAGTTCTGCGACTGGTATCTCGAGCTCTTGAAGCCCGTCTTCAACGGCGAAGACGAAGACGCAAAGGGCGAAGCGCAGGCCTGCGTCGCCTATGTCCTGGACGAAACCTACAAGCTCATGCACCCGTTCATGCCCTTCATGACGGAAGAGCTATGGGGAAAGACGGGCGGCCCCGGTCGCGAGCGCGCGACGCTGCTCTGCCATGCCGAATGGCCGGCGGCTTTCTATGCGGACGATGCGGCCGCGGACGAGATCAATTGGTTGATAGAGCTCGTTTCGGGCATTCGCTCGGTCCGCGCGGAGATGAACGTCCCGCCAGCGGCAATGGCGCCGCTTGTGATCGTTGGCGCCAAGGGGCTGACCGGCGAGCGGCTCGATCGGCATGCCTCTGCGATCAAGCGGTTGGCGAGGGTGGAGAGCATCGAGCATGCGGACGCGGCACCGCGCGGGAGTGCCCAGATCGTCGTCGGCGAGGCGACCGCCTGCCTTCCGCTCGGCAAGTTGATCGATCTCACGGCAGAAAAATCGCGGCTCGAGAAAGCGATCGCCAAGGTCGAGGCCGAGCGGCAGAGGATTCTCGGCAAACTTGCCAATGAGAAGTTCGTGGCCAACGCCAAGCCTGAGTTGGTCGAGGCCGAACGCGAGCGCCTGGCCGAACTCGACCAGCAGCGGGACTCGCTCGGCGTCGCCTTGAGCCGTGTGTCGGAAGCGGGCTGACGGTCCTATTCTGAGGGAAAAATACGATCCGCGGTAGCAATGCCGCGGATTTTTCTTTGCTTCGAAAACGCGGGTCGGCTTCGCCCGGTTGAGTGTAATCAGGTCACACGCGGAGGCTTTAAAGCTTGCCTATTCAAGGGCAAGGCGGCGCGGCGGTCCGCAAAAAGCAAAGTTGTTGTTCCTGTGTCACACATCACTATCAAATTGGAATGAAAATCTGCCGACGAAGATGAAAACCGGCGCCAGTAGAACGTTGTTCTGATTTCTTAAGATTATGTCCGAATCATGAAATTCTTACGTAAATTTGGTGGCCGGAATCCTCGGTACAAGCGTAGGCGTGATGTTTGCCATTTCACACTGTCGTGAGAAATATACCGTCAACTGCGGAATGGGATGAATTGTCGCAGTCGTGAATTGCAGGGGAGGAGCTGAATGGCTCGAAAAGAATTGAAGAAGGGCATTCTGGCGGCAGTCGCCGGACTGCTCTTGGCGTCGGCTGCACAGGCTGGGGGGCTCGAGCGCGGCGGCTACAATATCGATCTTCTGTTCGATCCTTCGGATTACGCGGTTGAAGGCACGGCGACCTATGTCAACCCGCAGCGGAAGCTGAAGAATGTTCGCGATACGGATACAGCGCATTCGGATGCTGTTGCCGAGACGTTTGGCGGCGGAAATCTGAATGGCCGTCCGGATAGTGTGGATGACACGGAGAGCTATTGGGCGCCCCGCATCGGTTTCAAGGCGGCCTTGGGTGACAGTGTTGACTGTATGGCGGACTACTCGCAGCCTTGGGGCGCCCACCTCAATCCCGGCCAGAACTGGGCCGGTGCCAATGCCAATATCGAAACGAAAGTCGAAAGCGACAACTACGCCGCCACTTGTTCCTACAAGTGGAGCATGGGCCCTGGTTACCTGCGCATCATCGGCGGTGTTTTCTATCAGGAGGTAGGCGGCTTCAAGGAGCGTCTGGTTCAGGATTACACTGGTTTTCCCCCGCCATTTTCAAGCCTCTCCGGTGTCGGACGAATCGACCTTGAGGATAGCGGCTGGGGATGGCGAGCGGGCGTAGCCTACGAGATTCCCGAATACGCCATGCGGGCGAGCCTCGTCTATAACAGCGCGGTCGACCTGGATGATCTCCGCGGCACCATCGATCTCAGCCAGGTAGCATTCTTCATTCCGGGCCTCGGTATCTTGAATGGCACCAAATATGGTGTTCACGGATCTGCATCGATGCCGGATTCGTTGGAGCTCAAGCTCCAAACCGGGATCGCGCCGGGATGGCTCGCCTTCGGATCCGTAAAATGGACGGATTGGAGCCAGTTGCAAGTCCTTAAGTTTGAACCGGATGAGCCGGGTCCGGGCAGATTCGGCACGAGCCTGGATTTCCTTTACCGCGATGGCTGGACCGTCACCGGCGGCATCGGCCACAAATTCAATGATCAGTGGAGTGGCGCGGTCAGCCTGACCTGGGACCGCGGAACGAGCCACGGCTATGGCGCGCAGACGGACACTTGGAGCATTGGCACCGGCGTCTCGTACACGCCAACGCAAAACGTCGAGCTTCGTCTCGCCGGCGTCGTCGGCATCATGACCAGCGGCAGTTCGCGGGCGGTCACGTATCAGGGTGAGGTGGTCGGCGGCGATGTCTCTTACGACTTCGATAACGACTTCGTCGGTGCGATCTCCACATCGCTAAAAGTCAGATTCTAATCCTCTCTTCACTAGATGCTTGAGGCCCGGCCCTTCGCCGGGCCTTTTGCTATGCGTCACCGCTCGCGGCTTATAAGCGATTGCGAATGTGACGATTCAGCAACACATTATCGCTATGGTTTTGCTAGTATCGCGCGCGGGTCGATCATGTCCATTTCCCGCCACAAAATGAGAGCACCGATGATAGCGACAAACGTGCGAACGAGTACCGTGTTTGCGTTTGAGGTTGGCTGAGTTTGTGTGCTGTCGTGACATCCCCTGGCAATCGGCGTTCGATGCGCAACGGGCCTAGTGCAGGCTGCGGGGCGACGGATGCGTGCGGCGCCCGGCTCGGACGGGCGGAGTTGGCCTTGGTGAATGCCCGCGTGACGGCGCGCCGTTTGCGGGTCGATCTTTGCAGCGGTGGTGGGTTCGGCGTGGCCGGCTGGAACGAAAGAAGCTGATTGTGATGTGCGCAGGTGAATTCAAGTCGCTGAGGGTTGCGGTGCTGGGCATGTCGCTGGCAATGGGCGCAACCGCGGCAAGCCCGGCTCGTGCGTTCGATCCGGGGGCGGGCGTAACCAAGGAGTCGGGGCCCTTCGCGCTCTTCAAATTCGGCTTTTCCGCTTACAAGGACGGCCGGAAGGACGAGGCGGTCGAGGCCTATCGTTACGCTGCCGAAAAGGGGCACACCGGCTCCCGATGGGCGCTCGCCAACATGTACGCCTATGGCGATGGCGTTGCCGAGAACGACCTCGAAGCGTTCAAGATCTATAGCGAAATCGCTCAGCAGGGCGTTGAGCCGGGTTCCGAGGACACCGGTTATTTCGTCAACGCGCTGATCTCGCTTGCCGGCTACTACCGGCGCGGGATCCCGGATAGTCCGGTGAACGTTGACCTGACGCGGGCACGCCAATTGTATTTCCAGGCGGCCTCGACCTTCGGCGTTGCCGAGGCGCAGTTCCAGCTTGCCCGCATGCTGCTTTCCGGCGAGGGCGGCAGTGTCAATGTCCAACAGGCCAAGAAGTGGTTGAATCGGGCACGCAAGAACGGCCATGCCGGTGCCATGGGCGTGTTCGGCAACGTCATTTTCCAGGAAGGCCAGATCATTCGTGGCCTCGCCTATATGACCGCGGCTCTCGACCAGTGTTCGCCGAAGGACCGGCCGTGGTTGCAGTCGATGCAGGAGCAGGCCTTCTCCCTGGCGACCGAGGAAGATCGCCGCGTTGCGATCGCGGCGGCGCAGAACATGCGCATTCAACCGGAATAAAGCGCCGGCCGATCCCGGCGCATCCGCTCTAAAGAGCCTCGAAGGCGAACTCCGCGGTCACCGGGACATGGTCCGACGGCCTTTCCCAGGACCGCACGTTTTTTTCGATCGATGTCGACAGGAGCTTGTCGGCCGCTTCCGGCGACAGCATCAGATGGTCGATTCGAATGCCGAAATTCTTCTGCCAGCATCCTGCCTGGTAATCCCAGAAGGAATAGAGCGGGACCTCGTCCGAGGTCGCACGCACGGCATCGGTGAAGCCGAGGTTGCGTAGCCGCCGAAATGCCGCGCGGGTTTCCGGCAGGAAGAGCGCGTCGTCCCGCCAGACCTTGACGTCCCAGCAATCATGGGCTTCGGGGATGACGTTGTAATCCCCGGCAAGGATTAGCGGCTCCTCGAGTTCGAGCCGCCTTTCCGCGAAAGCCGTGAGGCGCTGCATCCATTGAAGCTTGTAGGCATATTTCTCGGTCCCCGCCGGATTGCCATTCGGAAGATAAAGGCAGCAAACGCGGATTGCGCCGCCTCGGACGGAAAAAACGCCTTCGATGAAGCGGGACTGTTCGTCCGAATCATCCCCAGGCAGGCCTCGGATGACTTCGTCCGGGCGGTGTTTCGAAATCAGCGCCACACCGTTAAAGCCCTTCTGACCATGCGTTTCCACATGGTATCCGAGCGCTTCGATCTCGAGCCTTGGAAAGGCCTCGTCGACCGTCTTGATCTCCTGCAGGCAGGCAATGTCCGGATTGGATGCCCTGAGCCAGGCGATGAGACTGTCGACTCGCGCTTTGACGCCATTGATGTTCCAGGTGGCGATCTTCATGGGAACAGCATTGCCCTTCTTCTGGGGGGAGGCCTTAGATCACGATGATGTTAGGTCGGATCGGCCTAAGATCATGAACGTGATCACTTCTAAAAAGTTAACGCGGGATGCGGGCGGAAAACCGCGCATGCTTTTCCTTGTCCCGCGCCACTGCATGTCTCCTTAAATCGACGTAGGTAGAATCGTTGTAGCGGCTGCAGCGCCGCGCGTCCATTGAGATGCGCAATGGAGCCCGCGAGCTTCGGAGCCTCAACTGGGAATCACTCGGTCGGAATTCTTCCGACAAATCCGATAGATGCAACATTCGTGCTATCGTTGCCCGAACGCGCCCAAGCGGGTTTACAGCCGTCGGTGCAGGAATTGATTCCGCTCTCTGTCCGTCTATAGTCCCGTGCATGATTGCGTTCATCGAGAATTACTGGCCGCATTTTCTGGCGCTCCTGTCGTTCGCGCTGGGCGCGCCAGCCATCATTCACGCTGCGATGACGAAGGAGGATGTCCGCGCGGCCGCGGGATGGGTTGGCGTGATTCTGTTGTCGCCGATCGTTGGCGCGGCGATCTACGCTGTCGCGGGCATCAACCGGATGCGCCGCTCGTCGCTCGGTTTGCAGCGGTCGCTGCTGCGCGCCAATGGTCCCGATCCGTTCCTTCGTTTCGACGTCAGCCACGATCAGGTAGCGGTCCGGTTCGGCCAGCGGTTTGCGGCGATGAAGATCCTGGGAGACCGGGTCTCGCGTTTTACGATGTCGACGGGCAATCACATCACCATGCTGGAAGGGGGCGACAATGTTTATGCGGCAATGCTCAAGGAGATCGCCGAGGCGCGCCGGAGCATTTTGATAGAGAGCTATATCTTCGATCGCGATCACATCGGACTGCGCTTCGCCGATGCGCTCGTTGCCGCCGTAAAGCGCGGCGTCGGTGTGCGCGTGCTGATCGACGCGGTCGGTGCGCGCTACTCCGTGCCGAGCATCGTCGGATATCTTATGGAAAAGGGGGTCCCGACCGCGGTCTTCAACGGCAACATCATCATGGGCCTGAGATTGCCCTATGCCAATCTCAGGACACACCGCAAGATCGTCCTGGTCGATGGCGCGGTGGCCTTTACCGGAGGCATGAACATCCGCGCGGGATTCACGACGGAAATCGCGGGCGGCGAGGCTTCCTTCGATACGCACTTCCGCGTGACGGGACCGGTCATCGCCGACATTTTCCAGGTCGCCGCGGAGGACTGGCAATTCGCGAGCGGAGAGATCCTGGAAGGCGAGGCCTGGCAATTGGCAGAACCCGAGACGCTCGAAGGCGTGCCCTCGGTGCTGATGCGGGCCGTTCCTTCCGGACCTGACAACACCAACGAAGCCAATCACAAGATGCTGATGGGAGCATTCTCGATCGCGCGGAAGCACATACGGCTGATGTCGCCCTATTTCCTGCCGGACAGGGAACTCATCAGCGCTTTGGTGACGGCCGCGCGTAGAGGGGTTGAGGTCGACGTCATCGTCCCGGCGGTCAACAATCTCACCCTCGTGGACCGTGCGATGACAGCGCAGTTCGATCAGGTTTTGAGGGGCCATTGCCGCGTATGGCGGGCGAAGGGGGCCTTCAACCACTCGAAGCTGATCGTCGTCGACGGCCATTGGGCCTATGTCGGATCGAGCAATCTCGATCCGCGCTCTCTGCGGCTCAACTTCGAGATCGATCTCGAGATCCTCGACGAAGCTTTCGCGCAGGCACTGAACGAGAAGATCTGTGCCCTGCGCTCAACGGCCGATGAGGTGACGCTCGCGAGACTTAAGGAGGAGCCTTTCCTCAGCCGCCTAGCCAATCGCCTCCTCTGGCTCGGCTCGCCATATCTTTAGGGATCGGCGTCTGTCATGTCAGATTGAAAAACTCGTTCCGCAGCCGCAGCTTGCGACTGCGTTCGGATTCTTGATCTGGAAGGATTGGCCGAGCAGATTGTCGACAAAGTCGATTTCCGAGCCGCCCATGTAAACGAGCGACAGGCTATCGATCAGGACCTTGGCGTTGCCCTTTTCAAGGACGAGGTCGTCTTCGTTTTCCTTGTCCACCAGGTCGAACTTGTAGGAGAACCCGGAGCAGCCGCCGCCTTCGACGGAGACGCGCATCGCAGTCTTGTCCTTTTCGTCCTCGAGTATGGCCGCGATACGCTTTGCAGCCGCGTCCGAAAGGGTGACTGGTTCCTGCATCATGTCTGCCTCCTGCCGGGGTCAAGATCCGGAGAGATTCGTTGTCGTCCGGCGCTACAATCGGAACGACAGAGGCGAGCCTTTCAGTCAAGCTCTTGATCTGCCGCAAGGATTTTGGCGAATGGCCTCGCTCCTTCCTAGTAACGCATACTATAGGTATGAAGGCGTGAATGTCCCGTCAATGGGATGGCTTCGGTAGGTGTGAAATGACTTTCGACAAAAAGGCTCTCGGCTTCGGTTACGGCGAACACTCCGCATTCGCCTCGAATCCATGGGCCTCGCGAGGCCGGCTCTATCCTGAGGCCATGAGCCCCACGCGCTCCGACTTCCAGCGCGACCGCGATCGTATCGTCCACACGACGGCGTTTCGCCGTCTGAAGCACAAGACGCAGGTTTTCATCGCCGCCGATGGCGACCATTATCGCACGCGACTGACGCACACGATCGAGGTCGCCCAGATCGCGCGCGCCCTGGCACGGGCGCTGAAGCTTGACGAAGACCTCGCGGAGGGGGTGGCCCTCGTCCATGATTTCGGTCACACGCCCTTCGGGCATAC
>JAPSJG010000138.1 GCA_031178305.1 Sinorhizobium sp. | reverse complement strand
TGGCGGTCCTCATCATCACGCACGATCTCGGCGTGGTCGCCGAGATCGCCGACCGCGTCGTGGTGATGGAGAAGGGCGAACTGGTCGAGGCTGGCACGGTCCGCGAGGTCTACAAGAACCCGCAGCATCCCTATACGAAGAAGCTCATCGCCGCCGCTCCCGGCAAGGGCGAGATGCATGAACCTGTTGCCCGCAGCGAGCCCGTTCTTTCGGTTCGCGACGTGCGCAAGAGCTATGGCGCCTTCAAGGCGCTCAACGGCGTTTCCTTCGATCTCATGCCCGGCGAGACAATGGCCGTTGTCGGCGAGAGCGGCTCGGGCAAGTCCACGCTTGCCCGCATCCTGCTGCGCCTCGACGAACCGGATTGCGGCAGCGCGCTCTGGAAGGGACGCGATCTCTTTACGATGTCGCCGACCGAACTCTACAAGCTTCGCCGCGCCCTGCAGATGGTGTTCCAGGACCCGACGCAGTCGCTTAATCCGCGCATGACTGTGTACCAGCTCATATCCGAGGCTTGGGTCATCCATCCGGACATCCTTCCCAAGGCGAAATGGCGCGAGCGCGTTACCGAACTGCTGGTGCAGGTGGGGCTGTCGCCAGACCATATGGTGCGCTATCCGCACCAGTTCTCCGGCGGGCAGCGACAGCGCATCGCCATTGCCCGCGCGCTTGCGCTCGAGCCTCAGCTCATCATCTGCGACGAGGCCGTGTCGGCTCTTGACGTCTCGGTGCAGGCGCAGGTCATCGCGCTGCTCGACAAGCTACGCCGGGAGATGGGGATTGCATTCATCTTCATTGCCCACGATTTGCCGGTTGTGCGCGACTTCGCCGACCACGTTTTGGTCATGCAGAAGGGCAATGTCGTTGAGTTCGGCACCGTGCGCGAGGTGTTCGAAGCTCCGCGGGAGGAATATACCCGCACCCTTCTCGCCGCGGGCCTCGACCCCGATCCCGACGTCCAGGCCGTCCATCGCGCCGCCCGCCTCCAGCGGGTCTCCTGAGTCGTCGATCCCATTCGGAGGAATACCCATATGTCCAGACAAGCCTTCGTGGCCCTCGTCACCTGCTTCAACGAGGACGAAACCATCAACTACCAGGCTACCCGAGCGCAAATCCGCCGTCAGGTGGACGCGGGCAACAACATCATGTGCGCCGGCACCAACGGCGATTTCACCGCACTCACCTTCGAGGAAAAAGTGCGGCTGACCGAAGAGGTGGTCGACGAGGTGGACGGCCGCGTCAAAGTGATCGTCAATGCGGGCATGCCCGCGACATTCGAAACGGTGAAGCTCGCGCGCGAATTCGACCGTATCGGCGTGGACGGCATAGCCGTCATCACGCCGTTCTTCATCGCCTGCACGCAGGACGGCCTCATCCGCCATTTTTCGACCGTTGCCGATAAGGTGAAGACGCCAATCTATCTCTACGACATCCCGGCACGCACGCAGAACCATATCGAACCGGAAACCGCGCGGACCCTTGCCCGTCACGGCAACATCGCCGGCATCAAGGACTCGGGCGGCGCGAAGGAGACGCTGGAAGCCTATCTTCAGGTCGCGAAGGAGATCGAGGACTTTGAAGTCTACTCCGGGCCTGATCATCTGGTGCTTTGGGCGCTTCAGAACGGCGCCGCCGGCTGCATTTCGGGTCTTGGCAACGCCATGCCCGATGTCCTCGCTGGCATCTTGAACGCCTTCAATGCGGGCGACATCGCCGAGGCGGTAAGGCAGCAAGCGATCTTCGCCGCCTTTCGCACGGAGCTTTATGCGCTGGGCTTTGCCCCCGCCATGGTCAAGCGGGCCCTCTACCTGCAGGACGCCTCCGTCGGTGCCAGCCGCCAACCGGCCTTGCTGCCGACCAAAGTGCAGGACGATCAGATCGCGAACATTTTGTGCCGATACCGCCTGCTTTAGCTGGCTTGTGCGGACACTTGATCGCTCGAACTTTCCGGTTCCCATTGTCAATGGTGAAAGCGCTTTTTTCCGTCTCGTGCCGCAGTGGCGTGGCGGCGCTACGACCTGACATCCGCCGCTCACCCGAATCAGGAGTCGTTCTTTGGCAACAACCGGAAACGGACCTGAAGCAGGCATTGCGAGGCATTCCGAAACGCGCCGTAGAGACCCGCGCAAGGCTGTGGGCGTTAGTCGCGTCGAAGGTTCGCTGAACGACGGCTGAATGTCCGGTTCAGTCTGGGTTCGAAGACGGCCCCTTAAAAAAGAGACCGTCAGTACGCGGTGCCATCCGCCAAACCCAGGAGACGGAAAATGACGAGCAAGTTCCTCATCACCAGCGCCATCGCAGCCCTCATTGGCTTCACGACTGTCCCGGCCATGGCCAATGATGTCTTCATCAAGCAGTACGGGTTCGCGCACTCGGCGGGCGGCGCCCAGACCGGCTACAAGAACCGGATTGGCATCCACCAGAAGGGCCGATCCAACAACGCTGTCGCCAACCAGAAGGGCCGGCGCAATCTCGTGGCAATCGGGCAGGATGGCTACAACAACGACGCCGATGTCTATCAGCGCGGTAGGCGGAATAGTGCCGGCGTCGGCCAGTTCGGATCGAACCACACCTCGATCCTGACCCAGGACGGCCACGGCAATATCGCAGCTGGCGTCCAGGTCGGCAACGGCTGCAGCGCCGATGTGAACCAAGCGGGCGGCGGCAACGTTGCCGCATTCGTCCAGGCCTGCCCGTAACGCCAGCACTCCTGCAGCGCCGCGCGTCTTATCAGACGTGCAAAGGTCGCTGTAGCACTTTGAATCGCGGCATGTCTTTGCCCCTAAATCGGCGTTGATTTCAAGAGACATGCGGTAGTGGGCCGAGGGGGACTGACCCATCGGCCCCCACCGGCAACCACGGAGAAGAGAGATGTTCAGAATGGGTACGCGCTTCCCCGCACGAATGGTTCTGCTGCTTTTCGGCCTCGGCGGGGCCGGTATCGCGATCGGCGCAGGCCATGCCGGTATGGCGGCGGCCGGACCGGTCCGCTGCGAAATCCGCGTCGACTCGACCGACGGCATGACAAGCCTGGAAGGCGTCGTTCATGCGGACAAAGCGGTCAGTGGCTCCTATCAGTTCCGCGTCAAGAGCTCCGGCGCATCCGGACGTTCCAACCTGGACCAGGGCGGCGACTTCACCGCTGGGCCCGGAAATCCCGCAACGCTCGGCTCGATTACGCTGGACACCCGAGGCGCTCGTTACGATGCGAGCCTGACGGTTACCCTAAATGGCAAGACGATCGAGTGTGCCGACCGCACTGGCGGCGCGATCTGAATCGCTCGCCCATTTTAAATCGGGAAAGGCTCCGCTGCCGGGGCCCCTGCCTTTCTGCCACCCGCCTCGCCACCCGCGGTGCTGGATTAACGGCGGCTGAACGCCCGGTTTCAGCCAGATTCAGCGCCTCCGCGGGAGAATGGTCGCATCGGCTGGGAGACACGATAGCCACAACAGCGTGCCAGGAGAAAAATGATGAGCAAGACCACCAACACCATGATAGCGGCACTTGCCGCAGCGTTCATCGGATCGACTACCTTGCCTGGCTCGGCGAGCGCGGGCGGATCCGTATCCTTCAGCCACGCGCCAACGAGCGATCAGGACATCCGCGCCCTTGAGGCCGGCCTGCAGTTCTATTCACTGTACGAGGGCCTGAAGAATGGCGCCAATATCCGCCAGCGCGGCTGGAACAACGCCGCCGGCATCGCCCAGTACGGATCAGGCAATCAGGGCATCATCCACCAGAAGGGCAGCGGCCATTCGGCGACGCTCCGGCAGAACGGCAACGGCAACTCCTACGGTATCTTCCAGTTCGGCAAGAACACTTCCGCCAACGTCTCGCAGTACGGCAACGGACAGGCGGGAACGACCTTCCAGTTCGGCTGGTAGAGACGAATACAATTACATGGAGCTGGGCGCGATGCGCCAACGGTGCCTGCGTTAGGCTGGGCGACAACCCAGCCGCGACGTCGACGCGTCATCGATCACCAAACGTAGCACCGTGAACCATGCTTGCTCGTCTTCGAATCGCAAGCGTTGGAACAATCGGGCTCCGCAGAAATTTGGCTCCTGAATTAGACAGGAGGCGTTTTTGGACTAGCCCGGTCGTTTGGGGCGGCCTGCAATGCCGATGCCAGCGGACCGGTAGCTGTTCCGCGGAGCGCCTGGGTCTATACACCTACAGCGCCGCGTGTCTTATCAGACGTTCAAAGGCACTTCGCTGTAGGTCTTCGGCCATAAATCGAGGTCGATTTAAGGAGACTTGCAGTAGCAGAGGAACGGCGGACCGTGAACAGACTGGATAGATGATGACGTGTAACGGCCGGCACAGTTAGGAGGGTAGCAATGGCTTTCTCCATCCCCCGAGACGTCGAGCCTGTGCTGATCGAGCCGGAAGCTATCGATGGGTTCTTCGGGGCGCCAGCGGGAGCGAGCGGCCTCGTCATCTTCGCCCATGGCAGCGGAAGCGGACGTTTCAGCCCGCGCAACAATAACGTTGCGGCGGCGCTCAGACAAGGGGGCCTGGCGACGCTTCTCGTGGATCTGTTGAGACCCGACGAGGAACTGGACCGCAGAAACGTCTTTGACATCGATCTCCTCGCCACGAGACTGCTTGCAGCCAAGCGCTGGAGTTCTGAAGCTCCGGCCGCGTCTCATCTCACAGTCGGCTTCTTCGGCGCAAGCACCGGCGCAGGAGCCGCCCTTCGCGCGGTGCATGCCAGGTCCGATATAGGCGCGGTGGTGTCCCGCGGCGGCCGCCCCGATCTGGCCATGGAAGTCCTGCCAATGGTCCGCGCACCAACGCTTCTCCTTGTTGGAAGTCGTGATGGACCGGTGATCGAACTCAATCGGCGCGCATATGACGCGCTGACCTGCAAGAAGCAGCTTCTTATCGTCGAAGGCGCGGGTCATCTGTTCGAGGAGCCTGGCACGATGGACGAGGTAATCCGGCATGCAACGGACTGGTTTGTCGAACATCTTGGCCGCCCCGCAGAAGGAGAGCGAGCCCCATGACCTCTCGAGCGCTGTGAACTTGGCGATGTCGCGCAGAGGCATCTTGCTGGCGGCTGCCATCTTGCCCGCAACTGCGCACATGCCACTGACTTTGGCCGGGGAGACGGCTATGGCGAAAAAGGTGGTGCTTCTGGGTGATTCGGTTTTTGACAACCGTGCATATGTCTCCGGCGGTGCAGACGTGTTGGAACACCTTAAACGCCGGCTGCCGGTTGGGTGGTCTGCCACGCTGCTTGCCGCTGACGGCAGTCTCATGAGAGATGTGCGCCTGCAACTGCGGCACCTGCCGACCGATGCCACCCATCTGATCGTCAGCATGGGCGGCAACGATGCGCTCAGCGTCTCCGATGTTTTGAACTTTCCCTCGCGCTCGGTCGCCCATGCCCTGCTCAGGCTCGCGGAGATAAGAGAGCAGTTCTGCTCGAGTTACTTGGCCACTCTGGACGCTGTTCTGGCTGCAAAGCTTCCTACTGCTATCTGCACGATCTACGACGTAAGATACGCTGATCCCGACCAAAGGCGCGTTGCGGTAACAGCCCTCTCGATCCTCAATGACTGTATCACACGTGCAGCAGCAGTGCGTAGGGTGGCACTGATCGACCTGCGCGTTATTTGCGACGAGGATAGCGATTTCGTCAACGCCATTGAGCCTTCTGAGAAGGGCGGCAGCAAAATCGCTTCCGCCATCGTTTCATTCCTCACCCGGGATTCATCTCCAAGTGGGCGTGCCGAACTGATCGCGCGGTAACTCTGGAGAGGGTCTTCGACAGTTTAAGAATGCCTCCTGCCGTCAGGGTGTATTGCGGCTCCTGCAGGGCCAAGCTGCTGACCGGAATGCCGAGATGGCGGGACATGGGCGGCCTCTCGGCCGGTAGAGGGAGCTGTCGACAGCGCGCTCGCTGGAACTGATTGCAGAGCGCGGCATTCCGGCGAGTATCGGGTATGATGGGTGTAAGGAACGGGAGGCGTTTTTCCCATGAGCCTGCGCACTCTCCGACGCGACACGATCACCAAGCCGCTCTTCAAATGGGCCGCGCGCGTCATGCCGCCGATCTCCGAGACCGAGCGGGACGCGATCGAGGCGGGCACGGTATGGTGGGACGGCGAGCTCTTCACCGGCAATCCGGACTGGAACAGGCTTCTCGCCATGTCGCCCGCGAACCTGTCCGCGGAGGAGCAGGCTTTCATGGACGGGCCAGTGCGCGAACTCTGCGCCATGGTCGACGACTGGAAGATCAACTGGGAGGATCGCGACCTGCCGCGTGAGGTCTGGGACTTCCTGGCCAAGAAGAAATTCTTCGGCATGATCATCCCGAAGAAATATGGCGGCTTGGGCTTTTCCAACACGGCGCATTCGGAAGTCGTGCGCACCGTCTCTTCCTGCAGCGTCGTGGCCGGCGTGACGGTGATGGTGCCGAATTCGCTAGGCCCCGCTGAATTGCTGATGGATTTCGGCACCGACGAGCAGCGCGACTATTGGCTGCCAAGGCTCGCTGATGGGCGCGAAATCCCCTGTTTCGCCCTGACCTCGCCAGAGGCCGGCTCGGACGCGGCGGCGATGACTGACACCGGCGTCGTCGAATACGGCGCCTGGCAGGGCGAGAGGGTGCTCGGCGTCAGGCTCAACTTCCACAAGCGTTACATCACGCTCGGCCCGATCGCCACCGTCGCGGGCCTCGCCTTCAAGATGTACGACCCGGAAAATCATCTCGGCCGCGGGAATGAACTCGGCATCACGGTCGCGCTGCTGCCGACCTTGGCGGCGGGCGTCGCCTATGGCGAGCGACACATTCCGCAATTCACCCACTTCCAAAACGGTCCGCTTTACGGGAGGGATGTGTTTTTGCCGCTCGACCTGATCCTGGGCGGCGAGAAGCAGGTTGGAAAAGGCTGGAGGATGCTGATGACTGCACTTGCCGCCGGCCGCGGCATTTCATTGCCGGCGCAGTCGGCGGCTGCCGCAGCCATATGCGCGCGTGCAACCGGTGCTTATGCGCGGGTCCGGACCCAGTTCAACGTGCCGATAGGCATGTTCGAGGGTATCCGGAAACCCCTCGCCGACCTCGCCGCGAATATCTATCTGATCGACGCCGCAAGGCGGCTCACTAATGCCGCTCTCGATGATGGACACAGGCCGTCGGTGATCTCGGCCATTATGAAATTCCATGCCACCGAGCGGATGCGCGATTCCGTCGGCAAGGCGATGGACATCCACGGCGGCAAGGCGATCATTGACGGCCCGAGGAATTATCTCGGCAGCCAATTCAGGTCGGCGCCGATCGGCATCACGGTCGAGGGCGCGAATATCCTCACGCGCAATCTGATGATCTTCGGTCAGGGCGCGGTGCGCTCGCATCCGCACATGCTGAAGGAAATACTGGCTCTATCGGATGAGGACGAGGCGAAGGGTCTGGACGCGTTCGACAAGGTGGTCTGGCGCCATGTCGGGCATGCATTCGCCGCGCTTTGGCGAGCCTTCGTGCGCGGCTGGTCGGGCGGGCGGATCGGGCCGGCTCCGGGCGGGGCGGCGATGCCAGGTTATTGGAAACTGCTCTCGCGGTATGCCGCGGCCTTCGCGCTCGTTGCCGATCTCTCGCTGCTGACGTTAGGCGGCGGGCTCAAGCGCAAGGAAATGATCTCAGCCAGACTGGGCGACATACTTTCGGAACTTTACCTGCTCGGCGCCGTTTTGAGGCGCTTCGAGGCAGAGGGGCGGCATGAAGAAGACCGGCCGATTGTCGACTATCTGATGCGCCAGGGTCAGGGCCGCATCGCGGTCGCTTTTGGCGGCGTGCTCGACAATTTGCCGGCGCGCTGGGCGGCGATCCTTGTCAGGCTGGCCGCCTTTCCCATGGGCATTTCTGCTCCGGCGCCGCCCGACGAACTCACAGGCGCAGTGGCCGAGATGCTGATGAAGGATTCGCCCCAGCGCGACCGACTGATGCCGGGCATCTATCTGGGCGAAGGACACGAGCAGCACCCGCTCAAAGATCTCGAGCATGCTTTCAGGCTGGTCACCGCCGCGGCGCCCATCGAAAAGAAGATGCGTGACAAGCACCTCTATGATCCGCAAGAGGCGCGCAACAAGGGCGTCATCAGCGGGGCGGAGTTCGAGCAAATTGCCGAAGCCAAAGCGGCGGTGGACATCGTGATCGCCGTCGACGCGTTTCCAATGGAAGATATCTCGCCAATTGCCGCGCAGCATCGAAGAAAGAACACTGCGGCCGCAGGCGCGCCGGGCGCTCCAAGGCCTCGAGGTAGCGAGGCGGCTGCTGGACCTGCCGCGGACCAATAGATCACGATGATTTTAGGTCGGACCGACCGAGAATCATAATCGTGATCTATTCTAAGAAGTTAGCGCCGGATGCGGGTGGAAATCCGCACACTTTTGCTCATCCCGGGCTACTGCATGTCTCCTTAAATCGACCTCGATTTAAGGAGGCCGAGATATAGTGCCGCTGCGCGACATCGATCGCGAGCCAGCGTCCGGCGACGAAGATGAATTCGCTGACGCGGATATTTTCGCAGCGCTTTGGCGTAGTTGAGAGCCAGGTAGCCTGAAGACAGCCGTTTGACCGGAGGCTCGGCGAAGCGGCGTTCCATGTCGCTTGACCAGGGGGGCTTTTCCAGCATCAGTACGGTGAATATTTCGAGAGCGATCATCCTGTC
>JAPSJG010000561.1 GCA_031178305.1 Sinorhizobium sp. | reverse complement strand
GGTTTCACCAACATCCCGATGGACTCGATCGCGTTGAAGCTGTTCACGGGTATCGAGAAATTCGAGATCATGGCGATCCCGTTCTTCATCCTGGCGGGTAACTTCCTCACGCATGGCGGGGTCGCCAAGCGGATGATTCGGTTCGCGACCTCGATGGTTGGGCACTGGTATGGCGGCATGGGGCTCGCCTCGGTGCTGGCCTGCGCCCTCTTCGCCGCGATTTCGGGCTCGTCGCCGGCAACCGTCATGGCCGTCGGCTCGATCCTGATCCCGGCCATGGTCCGGCAGGGCTATCCGCCGCAGTTCGGCGTCGGGGCGGTCGCCACGGCCGGCGGTCTCGGCATCCTGATTCCGCCGTCCATCGTCATGGTCATGTATGCCGTCGCCACGTCCGGCATGGTGGTCACCGGTCCAAACGGCGAACAGGTCATGTCCGCCTCGATCGGCACCCTGTTCATGGCGGGTGTCGTTCCCGGACTGATGCTGGCAACGATGCTCGGCGCCACGACCACCTACCGCGCCTGGAAGAACGACTATCCGCGCATGCCGCGGGCACCGTGGAGCGAGCGCGTCAAGGCCTTCCGCGAAAGCGTCTGGGGTTTGATGCTGATCGTGATCATCATGGGGGGCATCTACGGCGGCATCTTCACGCCGACCGAGGCCGCCGCGGTCTCGGCCGTCTACGCCTTCGTCATCGCGGTCTGGGTCTACAAGGACATCACGCTGCGTGAGGTGCCGAAGGTGCTGCTCGCCTCGGCGGGCATGTCGGCGATGCTGCTCTACATCATCACCAACGCGGTCATGTTCGCCTTCATCCTGACCTCGGAGCAGATCCCGCAGATGCTTTCGGCCTGGATCGTCGATTTCGGCTTCGGCAAGATCGGCTTCCTGCTGATGGTCAACGTCATCCTGCTCCTGATCGGCATGGTGATGGAGCCCTCGGCGATCGTCCTGATCATGGCGCCGATCCTCTATCCCGTCGCCGTCAAGCTCGGTGTCGATCCGGTACACTTCGGCATCATGCTGGTCGTCAATATGGAGATCGGCCTTTGCACGCCACCGGTCGGCCTCAATCTCTACGTCGCCTCTGCGCTCTCGAAGCTCGGGCTGACGGAAGTGACGCGGGCGAGCTGGCCCTGGTTGCTGACGGCCCTCTGTTTCCTGGTGGTGCTGACCTATGTCCCGGAGATCTCGCTCGCCTTGCCGCGGTTCCTGGGTTTGAACTGAACGGAAGACCGGCACACCGAATGAACAAGGCCGCGACCCCGGAACAGGGTCGCGGCCTTGTTGCGTTCGAAGCGGCGTGGCGGCGCTCTTTATAGCCTCAGGCCGATAGCATAAGGTCCATATTCTGGACGGCCGCCCCCGAAGCCCCCTTGCCGAGATTGTCGAGCAGGGCGACGAGGTTCACATGCGCGCCGCCGCTGGTACCGAAGACGAAGAGCTTCATCGTGTCCTTGCCGGCAAGCTCAGTGGCGTCGATGCGAGCGAGTTTTGCGCTTTCTTCAAGCGGCACGATTTCGACGATCGACTGACCGGCGTAATGCTCGACGAGCGCGGCATGGATGCTTTCGAGCGTCGTGCCGGCTACGAGTTCCTCGAGATAGAGCGGCACCTGCACGATCATCCCCTGCGGGAACTTGCCGACTGAGGGCGAGAAGACCGGGGCGCGCTCGAGCAGGCCGTGCATCTTCATTTCCGGCACGTGTTTGTGCTTCAGCGAGAGGCCATAGAGGAAATGAGGCGCGCTGATGTGATCGGGATTCTGCGCGTCCTCCATCTGTGCAATCATCTGCTTTCCACCGCCGGTATAGCCGGAGACCGCATTGACGGTGACGGGGTAGCCGTCGGGCAGGATGCCCGCCTGACGCAATGGGCGGATCAGGCCGATCGCGCCGGTCGGATAGCAGCCGGGATTGGCGACATGGCGTGCACCGCGAATCTTTTCAGGCTGCGCTTTGTCCATTTCGGCAAAGCCATAGG
>JAPSJG010000137.1 GCA_031178305.1 Sinorhizobium sp. | reverse complement strand
GCCAAGGACGGCCAGACGGCCGGCATCGGCGCCGGCCAGATGAGCCGCGTCGATTCCGCCCGCATCGCCGCCATCAAGGCGGAGGAGGCGGCCAAGGCGCTCGGCCTCGCAGAGCCGCTGACGCGCGGCTCCGCCGTCGCCTCGGAGGCCTTCCTGCCCTTCGCCGATGGGCTGCTTTCGGCGATTGCAGCCGGCGCCACCGCCGTCATCCAGCCGGGCGGTTCGATGCGCGACGATGAGGTGATCGCCGCGGCGAACGAGCACAATGTCGCCATGGTGTTCACGGGGATGCGGCATTTCAGGCACTGAAGATCGAGCGGTGCGGCGTCAATCGCCGCATCTTGGCGTCCCGAGCAGGCTGCCGCAGTCGTCGGTAGCCTTCTAGCCGTCATGAGGATGACTGAAGGGGGAGAGATACGGGCGAGAAACGTTCTGTTGCATTTCTCTTCGAAATGCCCGCCGCACTCGCCCCAATTGCCTCTCATCCCGGCCGGTGGGCCGGATAGGGCGTGCGCAGGAGAATCACGAGGCCGGCGGCGAGGAAGACGACCAGTGCCATCATGCCGACGCGAGCTGAACCGGTCATGATGGTGGTCGTCGCAACCGAGGCGGGCGCCAGGAACGAGGTCGCCCGACCGGAGAGGGCGTATAGCCCGAAATAGCGGCCGGCCTCGTCGAGCGAGACGCTGCGGGCGAGATAGGAACGCGACGAGGCCTGGACAGGGCCGAAAGCAATGCCGACGAGCAGGCCGTAAAGGATGTAGGCCTTCTCGGCAGCCGTGCCGAAGAGCCCGCCCGAATCCGCGTCCGGCAGCGTCACCAGTCCGAACAGCGTGAAGCCGGGACCGGTCGAGACGATGCCGAGCGTGGCAAGGGTGAGGCAGACGAGGCTCGCGACGACGATCGCCTTTGAGCCAAGCCGCATGTCGAGCCGGCTTGCATAGAGGCAGCCGAAGATCGCGACCACGTTCAGTATGATACCGTAGAGGCCGAGTTCGATCGTCTGCCAACCGAACATGCCGGCGGCAAAGGCGCCGCCGAGCGCAAGCAAGCCATTGACGCCGTCTTGGTAGATCATGCGCGCAATCAGGAAGCGCAATATCCCCGCCCTTTGCTTGAGCTCCCCGAGCGTGCCTTTGAGCTCCTTGAGCCCCATCGCCGTCGCCCTTGCAAGCGAGCTCGTCGCCTTGCCCGCATCGCGCGTGAATAAAAACATCGGCAGGATGAAGATCAGGTACCAGGCGGCGGAGATCGGACCGGTGATGCGCGCATCCTCGCCCTTCGCGGGGTCGAGGCCGAAGAGGGGATCGAGGCCGAGCGCTGTCTTGCCTGTCTCCGGGCTGCCGGCAATGAGCGCGACAATCGCGATCAGCACGATCATGCCGCCAAGATAGCCGAGCCCCCAGGCAATGTTGGAGATCCGCCCCACCTCTTTCTCGCTGACGAGACGCGGCATCATCGAATCGTTGAAGACGATGGAGAACTCGGCAGCGACTGTCGCGAGCGCGAGGAAGATCGCCGGATAGAGGAGCGGTGAGCCCGGCACGGCGAACCAGAGCATCGCCAGCGAGACGATCTTGATCGCCGCGAAGAAGCCGATCCATGGCTTTCGAGGCCCGGACGCATCGGCTACGGCGCCGAGGACCGGCGAAAGAATGGCGATGACGATGCCGGATACGGTGAGCGTATAGCCCCAGATCGCCTGCCCCTCGGCAGGGTCGTCCGCTAGCCGGCTAACGAAATATGGCGCGAAAATGAAGGTGGTGATGACCGTGAAGAAGGGCTGTGCGGCCCAGTCGAACAGCATCCAGCCGAGAATGCCGTGGCGAGACGACCGGGGCTGCTCCTCTGCTCGTCCCGCTGCCATCTCCACCTTGGCTCTCCCCCTATACCCGCGCGCGCCGCTGCCGGAGGGGAATCAACCCCCGGGCGACGACCCGGGGGACTGTGTCACTTCGCCCTGCCGCGCGCAAGGTCGCTGAGGAGGCCGGCAGCCACGGTGACCTTCGCAAGTGTGGTCTCGCCCTTTTCGGTGAGCAGTTTCAGCTGCTCGCCAAGGCGTGACAGCCGGGTGCGGTCCTTTTCCTGCCAGGCATGGACGGGATTGCGTTCGCCCTTGTGCTCGACGAGCGCTGCGGTGGCGACGTCGCGCCGCGCTCCTGCAATGTCGGCGATCGCGCGCGCCAGCGCCAGTGCCTCGAACTGCTCGATGGCGGGAACGCGATCGGCGGCGGTCAGCAGTCGGTCGATCCCGAGGTTCTTCGTCACGGCGAAATAGGCTTGCGCGGTCCGGGTCAGCGGCTCACCCGTCTCTGCGGCGATCTGCATGATCTCGGGTACGAGGGTCATCAGCGAAAGTTCGGCGATCTCCTCGGCAAGCTTCGCCGGCACGCCACGTTCAATTAACGAGGCGGCCCTCTGGCGCACGTCCCCGGCGCTTTCGCCGGAAGTTGCCCCCCGAACCGTGCCGCGCAGCTTTTGCATTCCGTCCCGCAGCCTTCCGACAGCGTCCGAAACGGGGGCCTCGGTGGCACGGGTTCGCAGCGCCCGCTCGGCAACGAAGGCGAAGATGCGCCCCACCTCCTGATAGAGTTCGTTCTGGAGCTGCCCGCCGACCTCGTTGTCGAGTGCGTCTATCTCGCCATAGATTCGCGGCAGTTCGAAACCGTCAAGCGCCAGCACGGCCGCCTTGACGACATCGGCGGAAAGCAGACCGGTGGCATCCATCAGCGTCGACACGAAGGCCGGGCCGCCGCGATTGATCGTTTCGTTTGCGAGCATCGTTGCGATGATCTCTCGGCGTAGTCGATGACCATGGATGTCGCCGGCATAGGCCTTGCGCATCTTCGCGGGGAAATAGCGCTCAAGCGTTGCGGTGAAATAGGAATCGTCCGGAAGCGCGCTCTCGATCAATTCGTCAGACAGCACCAGCTTCGCATAGGAGAGCAGGACGCCGATCTCCGGCCGCGTCAGCGGTTTGCCGGCTTGGTAGCGCTCGGCCATGGCCTGATCCGTCGGCAAGGTCTCCACCTTCCGGTTCAGGTGGCCGTCCGCTTCGAGCCGCGCCATCAGTCGCGCCAACGGCGTCCGGTTCGCGAGGCCTTGCCGTTCGCTGAGTGAAATCGCCAGCGATTGCTGGTAATTGTTTCGAAGGACGAGGCTGGCGACTTCTTCGGTCATCGATGCCAGGAGCGTGTTGCGCTTCGACCTTGTGAGGCGGCCCTCACCCATCGCCGAGGCCAGCGCGATCTTAATGTTGACCTCGACGTCGGAGGAATTGACGCCCGCCGAATTGTCGATCGCGTCGGAATTGCAGCGCCCGCCGTTGAGCGAGTAGCCGATTCGCCCCTTCTGCGTGACGCCGAGATTGGCACCTTCGCCGATAACCCGGGCGCGCACCTCTTCCGCCGTGACGCGGATCGGATCGTTGGCGCGGTCGCCGACTTCGGCATCCGTCTCGTTGCTGCCGCGCACATAGGTGCCGATGCCGCCAAACCAGAGAAGGTCGACCGGGCTCTTCAGGATGGCGTTCATGACCTCGAACGGCGTCGCCTTCTGCTTGTCGATGCCGATCGCCGCCATCGCCTCAGGCGTCAGCGTCACCAGCTTCTCGGCCCGCGAGATGATCATGCCTCCGGGCGAAAGGGCCTTGCGGTCATAATCCTGCCAGCTTGAGCGCGGCAAGGCGAACATGCGCTTGCGCTCGGCGAAGGAGAGATCGGTGTCCGGATCCGGATCGATGATGATGTCGCGATGGTCGAAGGCGGCGACCAGCCGGATCTTTTCCGAGAGCAACATGCCGTTGCCGAAGACGTCGCCCGACATGTCGCCGACGCCTGCGACCGTGAAGGGCGTCGTCTGGATGTCGATGTCCATCTCTCGGAAGTGACGTTTGACCGCCTCCCAGGCGCCGCGCGCGGTGATGCCCATTTTCTTGTGATCGTAGCCGGCCGAGCCGCCGGAGGCAAAAGCGTCATCTAGCCAGAAACCCGCCTCCTGCGCCAGAGCGTTTGCCGTATCCGAGAAGGTCGCGGTTCCCTTGTCGGCCGCAACGACGAAATAGGGATCATCATCGTCGAGCCGCACCGTGTCCGGAGGCGGTACGACATTCTGGCCGACGATGTTGTCGGTCACCGAGAGCAGGCTGCGGATGAAGGTCTTGTAGGCTTCGGTGCCCGCCTTGAAGATTTCGTCGCGGCTGCCGCCGACGGGCAGCTGTTTCGGATAGAAACCGCCCTTGGCGCCGACCGGAACGATGACCGCATTCTTGACCTGCTGCGCCTTGACGAGGCCCAGCACCTCGGTGCGGTAGTCCTGCGCCCGGTCGGACCAGCGAAGCCCGCCGCGCGCCACCTTGCCGAAGCGCAGGTGCACGCCCTCGACTTCGGTGCCGTAGACGAAAATCTCGCGGAAAGGGCGTGGTTCCGGCAGGTTGTCGAGCGCCTTCGGATCGAGCTTGAAGGCAAGCACCGGGCGGGGCTTCCCCTCCGCATCCTTCTGGAAATAGTTGGTTCTGAGCGTCGCCTGGATCGCATTGACGTAGCGGCGCAGGATGCGGTCCTCGTCGAGGCTCGGCACCGCCGAGAGCGCCTCTTCGATGGCCGCGAGCAACGTGTTGGTCTTCTTCGCGCGCGCCTTTGCCTCGACTTGCGGGTCTAGCCGCGTCGAGTACAGGCGGAAGATATCGGCGGCGATCGCCGGGTACTTGTTCAGCGTATCTGCGATATACCCCTGTGAATAGGTGATGCCCGCCTGGCGCAGATAGCGCGCATAGGCGCGCAGCACCGTGACTTCCCGGGCGGTGAGCCCCGCGAGCAAGACCAGTCGATTGAAATTGTCGTCCTCGATCGCGCCGCTCCAGGCGGCGAGGAAGGCCTCCTCCAGAGCCGGGCCGGTCTTTGCAAGATTGACCTCATGCCCGTCGCGGCGGATGAGTTCCATATCGTGCAGCACGACTTGGCACGGCTCCTCCCCGTGGACGCGCACGCCGATGTCGTAGGTCTGCTCGCTGATGACGCGGAAACCGAGATTCTCGAGCAGCGGCACGCGCCGGGAGAGCGAAACCGGATCGTTCGCGTGGAAAATCTTCAGTTCGAGGGCATCCGGCCTTTCGCCATGGCGATGGTAAAAGGAGATGCGGATCGGATCGTCGCTCTTGCAAGCGGCGATATCGCCGAGATCGGCATAGGCTTCCGCCGGGGTGAAGGCTGCCTGATAGGCCTCGCCGACGAACAGTTCGATGCCGTCGTTTCGGGCGAGCAGGTTGAAGCGGTCGGTCCAGCGGGTGACGATGGTGCGGACCGCCTCCTCGATCCTGGCCTGCGGGATGCGCGGCGTCTTGCCGCCCGAACGGCCGATGATGAAGTGCACACGCGCAAGCCCCCCCTCCGGGAAGGCCGGATAGTAGGCGGAAACCCGGCCGTCATAGACGGTCTTCAGATAGTCGCCGATCTTTTCGCGGACGCTGGAATCATATTGTTCGCGCGGCACGAAGACGATGACCGAGACGAAACGGTCGAAATGGTCGATGCGCGGCAGAACCCGCACCCGCGGCCGGTCGCCGAGCTCATTGATCTGTTCGCAGAAGGCGGCCAAGAGGCCGATATCGATCTGGAAAAGATCGTCGCGCGGGTAGGATTCCAGCGTGTTCGCCAGGGTCTTGCCCGAGTGGCTCTGCGGGTCGTAGCCGAAATGGTCGATGATCTTCTCGATCTTGTGCCGGAGAAGCGGGATCTCCGCCGCCTGGCGGGTATACGCAGTCGAGGTGAAGAGACCGACGATGCGCAGCTCGCCGACGACATTGCCGGAGGCGTCGAAACGCTTCACGCCGATATAGTCCATGTAGGCACGGCGATGCACGACCGACTTCACATTGGCCTTGGTGACGATCAGGAAATCGGGGCCTTCCAGAAAAGCCAGGATCTCCGGCGTCGTGAACACAGCATTCTTGCCTTGCCTGAGAACGCGCACCTCAGGATTGGAGAGAATACCGAGCCCCCTGCCCTTGCCGCGCTCGACCGTCGCATTCTCGCCCTTGCCGGAGTAGGTGTATTCACGCATCCCGAGAAAGGTGAAATTGTCGTCCCTTAGCCAGCGAAGAAAGGCGAGCGCCTCGTCGCGATCGCTCTTCTTGCGCGAGGCGTTGTAGTCCTCGAGCTCGCGCATTACCTGGTTGAGCAGCGCCGTCATCGCCGGCCAGTCGTGCACGGCCTGGTGGACCTGCTCCAGGACATCGGTAATACGCTTGCTGAGCGAGCGCGCCTCCAGCGGCGTCAGCTCGCTCAGGTGGATCTGGATGTGGCTGACGCGGTGGGCCGGGTCGCTTTCCTCCTCCGGATTGTAGAGCTTCACCGCCTGACCCGGCTCCATGACCAGGATGGGATGGATTGCCAGATGGATGTCGCGGTGGGTGCTCGTCACCTCGCCCATGATCGAGTCGTAAAGGAACGGCATGTTGCGCTCAGTGATCGCGATGATCGAGACCTCGGTGCCGCCCGGTGCGACCCCCGGCACCGCCTCCACCGAAACCTGCGGCTTGCCGCCGTCCCAGCGTGCCAGTTCCTTGCGGGCGTGGGCGGCAGTCAGCGCCAGCATATCCGGCGAATAGAGATCGAGGTCGTCGTTGCTCGCGCCCCCGAAGAGGATTTCCGGCGGCAAGGTCTCCACCCCGATTTTGCTCACCGCCGCGCGGGCTGCATCGATGTGCCGATCCCGCTTCGGGTTATATTTCACGCCCATGAACTCGCTCCCCCAATCATGATGGCCGAACCTATCAGAACCGCGACCAATGGCGATCGTTTTTATGACGGATTCCGGCAAAATCGAGCCTGTTTTTGGAGAAATTCACGCGGAATCGACCTAAACCCATTTAAATCGAAGGCGATTTTGCAAAAATTTCTGAAAAAAGGACAAAAACCAGATGAAAACGCCGGAACCTCGGAAATCGTCTTTTTCGAGGCTGTTGACAGCGGCTCGACAGTCGGGCGATCACACTCGGGGCGGATGTGGGCGGAGAGCCGCTGTCGCTTTCCCTCGTCCCGCCAGAACCGAAGGATGAACCGCCCGATGTCCGAAAGTCCAGCCCAGCCCGGCGCCGTCATCGTCCTCTCTAGCCATGTGGTTCGCGGCACTGTGGGTAACCGGGCCGCGGTCTTCGCGCTGGAAACGCTCGGGCATCGTGTCTGGGCGTTGCCGACGGTCATCCTGCCCTGGCATCCCGGCCATGGCCTCTCAACGCGGGTGACCATGTCTGAGGCCGAGTTCCAATCGATCGTCGACGATCTCATCGATGCACCCTGGACTGGCGAAGTGCGGGCCGTGCTTTCCGGTTATCTCGGTTCGCCCGGCCAGGCCGAGGGCGTCGCCCGGCTGGTGACGGCACTCAGGCTACGCAATCCCGATCTCTTCTATGCCTGCGATCCGGTGATCGGCGATGCGAAGGAGCTCTATGTCCCGGCCGATCTCGCCGCCGCCATCCGCGACCGATTGCTGCCGCTTGCGTCATTGGCGACGCCGAACCGGTTCGAACTCTCCTGGCTTGCGGGGGCCGAGCTCGAATCGAATGCGGCGATCCTCGATGCGGCAGTCGATCTCGGCCCGCCGCGAGTGCTCGTTACCTCCGCGGTCCCGATGATGAGCGGCGGTACCGGCAATCTCTATCTATCCGGACGCCATGCGCTGCTTGCCGAGCACCGGCTGATCGAAGATGCGCCGAACGGTTCGGGGGACCTGCTTTCGGCCGTGTTTCTTGCACGGCTGCTGCAGGGTCTGCCCGAGGACCGCGCGTTGCAGATGGCCACCGCCAGCGTTTTTGAAGTCATAGCGCGCACCGCCAAGCGCGGCGCCGACGAATTGACCCTCGAGCAGGACGCCTCGAGCCTGGCGACGCCGATGGCGATGGTACAGATGCGCCGGCTCACGCATCCAAGCCAGATGCGGCGGAAATAGACGGGCGGGGCACAAAAGAAAATTTCTCATGAAAGCTGTTTTCCCTTTCGGGCGCGCAGGGCTCGCTGTAACACTTCGACGCTCCATGGCGCCCGAGGAAGCCATAGAGCAGTAATTGATGCAGTGGATGACACGGGGTAACTGATGGAGAAGCAGAACTTTCCGGAACATCTCCTTACCGGCTACCGCAATTTCATGAGCGGTCGCTTCAGCGAACAGCAGCAACGCTACCGGACGCTCGCCGAGAGCGGTCAGAAGCCGACGACGATGGTGATCGCCTGTTGCGACTCGCGTGCCGCGCCGGAGACGATATTCGACAGCGGTCCGGGGGAGCTCTTCGTCGTCCGCAACGTTGCCAATATGATGCCGCCCTACGAGCCGGACGGACATTATCATTCGACCTCCGCAGCTCTGGAGTTCGCGGTCCAGTCCCTGCGCGTCAGCGACATCGTGGTCATGGGCCACGGCCGCTGCGGCGGTATCAAGGCGGCACTCGACCCGGATGCGGAGCCGCTCTCCCCCGGCGATTTCATCGGCCGCTGGATGAACCTGTTGAAACCCGCTGCCGAGCAGATCCAGAGCAATGATTACATGACTCAGACGGAACGTCAGCGGGCGCTCGAGCGCGTGTCGATCCGAAACTCGGTCGCCAATCTCAGGACCTTTCCGTGCGTGCAGGTTCTCGAGGCCAAGGGCAAGCTGCGTCTTCACGGCGCCTGGTTCGATATCTCGAC
Organism: Sinorhizobium sp.; assembly: GCA_031178305.1. Lineage (GTDB taxonomy): Bacteria > Pseudomonadota > Alphaproteobacteria > Rhizobiales > Rhizobiaceae > Sinorhizobium. The sequence goes on along the minus strand of JAPSJG010000137.1, from coordinate 13 downwards.
CGGCGAGCTTTGG
>JAPSJG010000136.1 GCA_031178305.1 Sinorhizobium sp. | reverse complement strand
CACGTGGCGCTCCGCCAGGTTGCGCGCTTCTACACGGAGGTGATCCGCGGCGTACCGATCCTGGTACTGCTCTTCTACATCGCCTTCGTCGGAGCGCCGGCGCTGGTGGTGACCGTCAATTTCCTTGCATCGCCCGTGATTTCGGCGGGCTGGATGGAGCCGTTCGTCGTTCGCGATATCTCGCTGATGTGGCGGGCGATCATGGCCTTGATGATCGGCTATTCGGCCTTCATCGCCGAAGTGTTCCGGGCTGGCATCCTGTCCGTCGACAAGGGGCAGATCGAGGCCGCAAAGGCGCTGGGGCTCTCACGCTACCAGCGCTTCCGGCTCGTCGTGTTTCCGCAGGCGATCCGCGTCATCCTGCCGCCGCTCGGCAACGACTTCGTGGCGATGGTCAAGGATTCCTCGCTCGTCTCCGTCCTCGGGGTCGCCGACATCACCCAGATGGGTAAGGTGTATGCGTCCGGCTCCTTCCGCTTCTTCGAGACTTATTCGATCGTCGCCTATGTCTATTTGATCCTGACGATCGGCCTATCGCTGGCGCTGAGGGCGCTCGAGCGGCGATTGCGGCGCGCTGACACGCGGTAGCAGCTTCCGGCTTCCGAGATCCCCCTCCCCAGTGCCTCCCCACAAGAGACCTTGTGACCCCATAGAGGGAGGGATTGGGAGGGGAAACGTCGGGCGAGGCGTTTCTCAATGCATGCTTGCCGTCAAGGCGGGTGCCTTGGCGGCCAGCGCCGTGCGCAATTTTTCGAGCGCCCGCGTCTCTATCTGGCGCACCCGCTCCTTCGAAATGCCAAGGGTGGCGCCGAGTTCCTCGAGCGTGGCACCATCTTCCGAGAGCCGCCGTGCGCGGATGATCTTCATCTCGCGCTCGCTGAGCTGACCGAGCGCGCTGTGCAGCCAACGTCGCGCACGTTCGCCGTCGATCATGTCGCTGACCTGCTCGTCGGGCAGTGGTGCATCGCTTGCGAGGAAATCCAGGCGCGCGCCCCCGTCGGCGTCGCCGTGCCCGACGGGCGCCTGCAGCGACGCGTCGTTACCGGAAAGGCGGGCATCCATGGTCTGCACGTCGGCGAGGCTGACGCCGAGAGCGGCGGCAATCTCCTCGTGCACCGCTTGTGACGTCAGCTGCCGGTCGCCCTGGGCGAGGCGTGCCCTCAGCCGGCGCAAGTTGAAGAACAGCGCCTTCTGCGCTGAACTCGTTCCACCTCTGACAATCGACCAGTTGCGGAGCACATAATCCTGCATCGATGCGCGGATCCACCAGGTGGCGTAGGTCGAAAACCGCACCTCCCGGCTCGGCTCGAAGCGCGCGGCAGCCTCCAACAGGCCGATATGGCCCTCCTGCACGAGATCGCCCATCGGCAGGCCGAAACTGCGGAACTTCCCCGCCATCGCTACCACCAGCCGCATGTGCGACATGGCGATCTTGTTGCGCGCTTCCTGATCATTGTCGTTCCGCCAAGCCTCGGCAAGCGCGTGCTCTTCGTCCCGCTCGAGATAGGGGGCATCCATGGCAATCTTGATCAAACGCCGGTCTGCGGTGAGAGTCTTCATCGATTGCTCCGTCCTGGCGATGAACGCCTTCGCGTTAAGAAAGGCCAAACGCAGACTGCGCTCGGCAAGCTCAATCGGCGCAGCTTGACGAAGCAAGAAAGCGCCCTAAATCGAAGAATACGAACCTGAGACGGTGAGGAATCACGCAGCCAAGATCGCCGGGGCACGGAGGCGTCCCGGAAACGGTAAACGAATGCGGGTTTGAAAAGTTCCCCGCGAAGAACGATTTTTGATTGCAACGAGGAAGCGATGCACGGCGACGCTCTGTCGCATGCGTCTACCACAGGCAAGGCGCAACGAAAAAGCCCGGCTCAAGGCCGGGCTTTTTGATTTTGGACGAGGCACAAGCACCTCGCGGTGCCGATCTCCGTTTAAGCTGCTTCGTCCTGGGTGTCGTCTTCCTCGATGGCCTTGCCGCGCTTCGGCCCCTTGTTGAGGTTCGCCTCGACGAGGCGCACGGCCTCGGTTTCCGACATCTTGTTCACCGCTGCGATTTCGCGCGCCATACGGTCGAGCGCGGCTTCATAGAGCTGGCGCTCGGAATAGGACTGTTCCGGCTGGTTTTCCGCGCGATAGAGATCGCGAACCACTTCCGCGATGGAGATGAGGTCGCCGGAGTTGATCTTGGCATCGTATTCCTGGGCGCGCCGCGACCACATGGTCCGCTTGACGCGTGCCTTGCCCTGCACAACCTTCAACGCACGATCGACGAAATCGGTCTCGGACAGCTTGCGCATGCCGATGCTGACGGCCTTGGCCACCGGCACTTTGAGACGCATCTTGTCCTTCTCGAAATCGATGACAAAAAGCTCGAGCTTCATGCCCGCAACTTCCTGCTCCTCGATCGCGACGATCTGGCCAACACCATGGGCCGGATAAACGATCGATTCACCGGTCTTGAAGCCTTGGCGCGTCGAAGATTTCTTCTGCTGGGTCGTCATTCGTTTCAAACACTCCCTGTTGCACGCCCGGCCTCATAAGGCCGGGCCGGGTCGGTGAGGCCCGGTTAGACGGGGATACCGCCGGGTGGGGTCCATCCTGGTCCGTCCAACGAAGCAAACAGCCACATACGCCGCAGTCACAAGCAACGGAACGTTGCATATCTGGAGAGGGCCGCGCTGTGGAAGATCGCTTGCTTTCGTGATGGTTTTCGGGCGCGCAAAAGCACCCTCTGTGGATCAGTGTCCGCAACCTATCACAAAAAACTGTCGAAATCAATAATTTGCTGCATGGCAACGATCAAGCCGCCAAGCTCGCTCCTGCGAGGCGCCGGAGGGATTTCCCCAGTTTTCCGGCCCCGCAATTGTCTTCTCCGTCATCCGCGACAAACGAAGCGAGCCGACAGCCTCAGTCACCCTGTCCCGGCTCGGCGGAGAAATACTTCTCGTATTTCCCTTCGACGCCGTCCATTTCCTTGGCCTCGGGCAGCGGGTCCCGCTTTACCGTTATATTGGGCCACTTCGTGGAAAAATCAGCGTTCAATTTCAACCACGTATCAAGGCCTGGCTCGGTATCTGGCTTGATCGCCCCGGCGGGACATTCCGGCTCGCACACGCCGCAATCGATGCATTCATCGGGATGGATGACGAGGAAGTTCTCGCCTTCGTAGAAGCAATCCACCGGGCAGACTTCCACACAGTCCGTGTACTTGCAGCGTATGCAATTGTCGGTCACGACATACGTCATGAGGTACTCCAGCCAATGCTCACATTTGGTGGCAGACGGCAATCGAGAGTGATTCCGGTCGTCCGCGCATGCTAGGAATGTCCGGCGCGCATAGCTGCCGAAGCAGAAGCCCCGAATGCCACCTAACGTGGCTTGTGACGTAAAGGCTTTGCGCGCCCATTGCAAGAATTATCCATGCGCGATTTGTCGCGAAATGGGGAGAGTTTTTCGCCCTCGGCAGTGTTTCGGATCGAAGCGTCCAAAGACGCGGGCCAGCGTTTCGGTGCGGGCAACGCGACCTCGGATAGCCTTCAATCCCCCTCGTCGAAACCTGGCTTCAGCCGATCGGTCTCACGCCGCTCCCGCTTCGTCGGGCGCCCGCCGCCGCGCTCGCGCGTTGCTTGCTCCAAGGGCGTCAATTTTCGCACGGGCGCGGGTGGCGTCAGATCATCGTAAAGCAGCCGGGCCTCCTCGTAGGGGCCTCGCCGCGTTCCCGGCAACAGGACTCGAAGGACGAGGTCGCGCCGTTCGAGAGACAGTTCCAGCGTGTCGCCCACCTTCACCTGCGCCGAGGATTGGGTCACCCGCGTACCGTTGACCGCCACGTAGCCGGCCTCAATCGCCTTTTGTGCAAGAGAACGTGACTTGATCAGCCGGGCGAAGAACAGCCATTTGTCGAGCCGCTGGCGTGCTGCATGCGGAGACTGTGGCTGTTTCTCCATCACTTGCGCCTACTTCTTCAGTTGCTCCTTGAGAGCGGCGAGCTTCGCAAAAGGTGAATCCGGATCGATCGGCTTCTCCTTGCGTTGCGGGCGGTTGTCGAACTTGCCGCCGCGGTCATGCCGCTCATGCCGGTCCGGACGCTCCTTGCGCTGGCCGCCCGGCTTGCCGTCCTGGGCCTTGGCGCGCGCGGGTCCGCCCTTGCGGCCACCGTCTCGCCCATCCGACTTGCCGTGACGCTCGCCGTGGCGCTGACCGCCGCGGCGCTGGTCGCCGTGATGGCGGCCGCCCCGCTGGTTTTCCTGGCGGGTGCCAGGGCGCCACAGGAGTACCGGCTTCGGTTCGACCGGCGCTCCCGCCTCGGCCGGTACGGCTCCCTCTTCGCCGGCTTCTTCCACCGGTGCGGCACCATCATCGCCGCTTGCCTGCGCCGGGGCCTCCGCCGGCGCCGTGACGGGCTCCGCTGCGTCCGTCGTCGCCGTCTCCGGATCCACATCGGCGAGTTCCGAAGCGGTTTCGCTGACTGGGGTCGGTTCGGCCGTCGCGCCGGCTTGGCTTGCGAGGAAGGCAGCTGCCTCTTCCGCCGTTACGACATCGGCGCGATAGCCGAGGCCCTTGAGGATTTCCTCCATGTCATCGGGCGTGGCGCCGAGAATGGACAGCATCGATGTCGTAGCCATGAAGCGGCGACCGTCATAGGCGCCTTCCGGACGCGGCGTCGAAGCCGGCGTCCACTGCAACAGCGGACGGATGAGGTCGGCGAGGCGCTCCAATATGTCGATCCTGACCGCGCGCTTGCCGAGATAACGGAAGCCCGCGAGCTTGTAGAACGTCCGCTCGAAGGACGGTTCGGTGACGACGGAGGTGCGGCCGGCGGCGAGCATCGGAATGAGTTCGCCGTAACCGGGCTTGTCGAGGCCGTCGTTCTTCAGCGCCCAGAGCAGAGTGATCAATTCCGCCGGCGACGGCTTCAGGAGCGCCGGCAGGAAAATATGGTAGGCACCGAAGCGAACGCCGTATTTGCGGATCGATGCGCGGCTTTCCTGATCGAGCGACTTCACCTCCTCCGCGACGTCGCGGCGGAAGAGGACGCCGAGATTTTCGACGAGCTGGAAGGCAAGCCCCTTGGCGAGGCCCTCGAGATCCTCCGCACGCGAAATATCGTCGAGGGGCTTCAAGACCGTGCTGATATGATGGTTCACGAAGCGCTCGATGCGCGCCAGCACATGCTCGCGGGCATTGGCCTGGAGCTGCTCGTCGGCGAGAAGAATAACGCGTGGACGCATGACATGATCGCTCGCAGCGAGGCGCGCAACGGGATCGCCGAGCCAACGCACGAGGCCGTCCGACGACAGCACCAGATCATTGTTGCCGGCGGCATACAGGCGGGCCGCGCGCGCCTCGAATTCCAGCGCGAGCGCCTTCTGTGCGGCGCCCTGGACGGCCTTTGCGTCCGCGCCCTCGCCGGCCGCCAAGGTGAACCGGAAACCGGTTAGCTGACCTACGTGGTGGCCCTCGACGAAGACATCACCATTCACACTGATTTCTGCTTCCAGCATCGCATTCTCTCTCAGGCGCTTCATGAGCACAGATGTCCTGCGATCAACAAAGCGTTTCGTCAACCTTTCATGTAAGGCGTCGGACAATCGATCTTCGATTTCCCGCGTCTTTTCTTGCCAGTGTGTCGGATCGGCAAGCCACCCGGGCCGGTTGGACACATAGGTCCAGGTCCTGATCTGCGCAATTCGCGCCGAAAGTGTGTCAATCTCGCCGTCCGTGTGATCGGCACGGCGAACCTGCTCGGCCATGAAGTCCTCGTTGACCCTGCCGTCCCGGACGAGATCCGCATAGATGGTCGAAATCAGGTCGGCATGCTGGACCGGCGTGATACGGCGATAGTCCGGCAGCGCGCAGGCTTCCCACAGTTTCTCGACCCGCTCCGCCGTGGTGGCGACATCCATCACCTCCGGATAGCGCGTCAGGTGCTCCAGCGCCTGCTGGTCGACTGCCGGCAGGGCGCGCGCCAGTCCGGAGACTGCGGGTGCGGCCTCGAGGCTCATCTTCAATGCCCTCACCGAGGAGAAATCGAGCGCCTTGGAACGCCATTGCAGCACCCGCACGGGATCGAATTCGTGCGATTCGATGCGCTCGACGAGCTCGTCTTCGAAAGAGTCGACGCGTCCGGTCACGCCGAAGGACCCGTCGCGGATATGCCGGCCTGCCCTCCCCGCAATCTGGGCAAGCTCCGCGGGGTTGAGATTGCGGTACTGGTAACCGTCGAACTTGCGATCCTGGGCGAAGGCGACGTGATCGACGTCGAGGTTCAATCCCATGCCGATCGCATCGGTCGCGACGAGGTAGTCGACGTCGCCTTCCTGGTACAGCGCCACCTGGGCGTTACGGGTGCGCGGCGAGAGCGCGCCCAGCACCACGGCCGCGCCGCCCCGCTGGCGCCGGATGAGCTCGGCGATCGCATAGACCTCGTCGGCGGAAAAGGCGACGATCGCCGACCGGTTCGGCAGGCGGGTGATCTTTTTGGAGCCAGCATAGAGGAGCTGCGACATGCGCGGCCGTTCGACCACGGTGATGCCGGGCAAGAGATGTTCGAGAATTGGCCGCATGGTCGCCGCGCCAAGCAGAAGCGTCTCTCCTCGGCCGCGCAGATGCAGGATCCTGTCGGTGAAGATATGGCCCCGCTCCAGGTCGCCCGCGAGCTGCACTTCGTCGATCGCAACAAAGGACGCCGTCGTCTCGCGCGGCATCGCCTCGACGGTGCAGACCGAATAACGGGCGTGATGCGGCGTGATCTTCTCCTCGCCGGTGATCAGCGCGACATTGTGGTGGCCGACCTTCTCGACCAGGCGCGTATAGACCTCCCGCGCGAGCAATCTCAGCGGCAGGCCGATGACGCCGCTGTCATGCGCGACCATGCGGTCGATTGCATAATGCGTCTTGCCTGTATTGGTGGGTCCGAGCACCGCGGTCACGCCGCGGCCGCTCAGGATCATGGATTGATAGGACAAGGTCATCGATCCCGGGCAGTCTCAACGAGCCGGGGGCTTTCGCGCCCCGGAGGGAAACAGATGCCCACGCGCAGAGCCAAACGCAAGGGGCGGGAACGATTAAAAGTGACCGACCGCCGGACCATATCTAGCGCCTCCGTCTCGCGCGTCCATTTCGCATTTGGAACAGCTGTGGAACGAATCGGCGACGAATCGACGACTCGCCTCGATTCACTGTATGTTCACCGCTACATCTAGATTGAGTCACGTCAACTCGCACCAGATCCTGAATCCTAGGAGGTGATGCTCGTCGCGACGCCGTTGATGGCATTTGTGCCGCTCACCGACCATGAGACGGCGCAAAGGATTCGGAATCCAAGAGTCTGGAATACATGGAAAATTTTAACTCCAATTCGCGGCGAGTCTCGAAAGTCCGAGGAATGAGAATCGTTGCCGCACCATTACGCAAGAGGTCGGGGCGCATGAAGGAGAATCGCCGACGGTAGCGTTTTTCGCTTCGTTCGCTACAAGATATAGATGGCGCACTGCGCCAAAAATGTAGTCACGACATCAGTCGCCCGCTTGACCTCCCCGGCCGATCGAGCACTCCCACAGCGGGCGGCGCCAATGGTTGTTGCGAGCTTGTTGTCCAGAAGCCTTCAAGGCTGATACCTTCTCGGCGTCCGTGGACTTGGGCGCGCTGGATGCCTGTAACGGGCACAGGCAGGAAGGGACGGCTGCACCGATTGCGCCGGGCAGGGCGGGCGTGAATCAACTCTCCAGGCCGAGACGTTCCGTCAGCGCCCGGTATTGCGCCTCGGACGTGTCCGCGAAGGCTTCGTCGCGTGCCGAGACAATGTCATCGAACCGGATGGGCTGATCAAACTGCGAGAGCGTCAGATCGCATCGTTCGCCATTGATGCGATTGTAAAAGTGTATCCCCGCGTCTGTCCGGGTTTTTAGGATTTCGCCGCCGAAGATGTCCTGTAAGACCAGCGCGGTGACGCTGCATTGGCCGCGCGCAGGATTTTCGGCCAAATACTTACTGGAGCTTGCCGGCGACCAGGCGCGCACCAGCGCGTGCCGGAGGGCGGATATGGAGCGATAGGTCCTCACCGCCCTCCTCTCGCAATCAGGCGAAGTACTGCCCGCCGTTAGCCGAAATCGTCGAGCCGGTGATGAAGCCGGCGTCGTTGGAGGCGAGGAACACGACGCAGCGCGCGACTTCCTCCGGCTCGCCCAGGCGGCCGACGGGAATCTGCGGGATGATCCTCTCGTTGAGCACCTTTTCCGGCACGGCGCGCACCATCTCGGTGCCGATATAGCCAGGGCAAATCGCATTGACGGTGATGCCCTTGGCTGCACCCTCCTGAGCCAGCGCCTTGGTAAAGCCGAGATCGCCGGCCTTGGCGGCCGAATAGTTCGCCTGGCCCATCTGTCCCTTCTGGCCGTTGATGGAAGAGATGTTGACGATCCGGCCGAAGCCGCGATCGCGCATTCCGGACCAGATCGGGTGCGTCATGTTGAAGAGGCCGGTGAGATTGGTGTTGATGACCTCTCCCCATTGCTCCGACGTCATCTTGTGGAACATCGCGTCACGGGTGATGCCGGCATTGTTGACGAGGATGTCGACGGGCCCGAGGTCGGCTTCCACCTTGGCGATGCCGTCGACGCAGGCCTGATAGTTGGACACGTCCCACTTGTAGACGGGAATCCCGGTTTCCTGCTTGAAAGCCTGGGCTTTTTCGTCATTTCCGGCATAGTTCGCGGCTACCTTGTAGCCCGCCGCCTTCAGCGCAACCGAAATCGCAGCACCGATACCGCGGGTCCCGCCCGTAACC
>JAPSJG010000135.1 GCA_031178305.1 Sinorhizobium sp. | reverse complement strand
GCCGGTGAGGGCGAGATGGTGACACTCTCGCACAGCGCCACCGATCGCTCGATTTTCGCCCGCGGCGCCGTCACGGCGGCGCTCTGGGCTCGCGGCCAGAAACCCGGTCTCTATTCCATGCTCGACGTTCTCGGGCTCAACTGACGTCCACATCTTTTAAGAGGAAATCGACAATGAGCGGCACACTCGTCCTCGTCCGGCACGGCCAGAGCGACTGGAACCTGAAGAATTTGTTCACCGGCTGGCGCGACCCGGACCTGACCGAGCTCGGCGTGGAGGAAGCGAAGGCTGGGGGCAAGGCGCTCGCCGACTACGGCATCAAGTTCGACATTGCCTTCACCTCCGCGCTCGTGCGCGCCCAGCGCACCTGCCAGATCGTGCTTGATGCTGTCGGGCAATCCTCGCTCGAGACGATCCGCGATCAGGCGCTCAACGAGCGCGACTATGGCGACCTTTCCGGACTCAACAAGGACGACGCGCGGAAGAAATGGGGCGAGGAGCAGGTCCACATCTGGCGCCGCTCCTACGATGTGCCGCCGCCCGGTGGCGAAAGTCTGCGCGACACCGGCGCCCGCGTCTGGCCCTATTACCTCACCGACATCCTGCCGCGCGTGCTTTCCGGTGAGAAGGTGCTCGTTGCCGCCCACGGCAACTCGCTGCGTTCGCTCGTCATGGTACTCGACCGACTTACCAAGGAAGAGGTGCTGAATCTCAACCTCGCGACCGGCGTGCCGATGGTCTACAAGCTGAAGGCGGATTCCACGGTGGCTTCAAAGGAAGTGCTCGGCGACATGTCGGCGGCGCATTGATATCACGCATTACGGCTGACTCAGTGGCAAATGCCCCTCACCCTGGCCCCGCATGTGGTCGCATTTGGGGAGAGGGATTGAGACGTTGCGGCAAGTCCGTTCTCTCTGCGGGCGTGGAGAAAATGCCGGCAGGCGGATGAAGGGCAATCCACGGGCGCCCCTCTTTCCGCAGCTCACGCCTTTCCCGCTTCCCATCCAAGAATCGCGCGCTTTCGCGTCAAGCCCCAGTGGTAGCCGGTGAGTTTGCCGCCTTTGCCGAGCGCGCGGTGGCAGGGCACGACGAACGAGATCGGGTTACGGCCGACGGCTGCGCCGACGGCGCGGGATGCCGCGGGTTGGCCGATCTCGCCGGCGATCCTGGAGTAGGTGGTGGCCTTGCCGAAAGGCACCATCAAGAGCGCCTGCCAGACCCTCACCTGGAAATCCGATCCGATCAGGAAGATCCGCAGCGGCTCCTCGGCGCACCACCGGTCGGGGTCGAAGATGCGCGCGGCGTAGCGGGCCGTCGCCGCACTGTCTTCGACATAAGCGGCATTCGGCCAGCGCCAGGCCATGTCATCGAAACTTGCGCGCTCCTCGCCGGGGTCGGCAAAGGCGAGGCCGGCAAGGCCGCGTTCGGTGACCATCACCAGCGCCGATCCAAAGGGCGAGGGATGATAGCCGTAGCGGATGGTGAGGCCGGCGCCGCGCGCCTTCCATTCGCCCGGCGACATGGCTTCATGGGTAACGAAAAGGTCGTGAAGCCGCCCCGGACCGGAAAGGCCGACCTCGAGACTGGTTTCGAGCAGCGGCATGTCCTGATCTCGCAGAAGCCGCTTGGCATGGTCGAGCGTCACCGCCTGCAGAAAGGCTTTGGGCGAAAGCCCCGCCCAGCGAGTGAAGACCTTCTGCAATTGCGTCGGCGACTGGCCGAGGCGGCGGGCGATCGCCTCGAGCGACGGCTGATCGCGATAGTCCTCCGTCAGCATCTCGATCACGCTCCTGACCGTATCGTAATCAGTCCCGTCCGGGGTGATGTCGGTCGGAATGGATGTGGCGACGTTCATGGCTCATCTCCTGGACGACGATGATTTTAGGTCGGATCGGCCTACAATCATAAACGTGATCGGTTCTAAGAAGTCAGCGCGGGATGCGGGCCTGATCCCGCGCTAAAGCGCGTTGTTTTTTATGCATGTCGTGTTCCCAAAACCGCTGCACACTTGTGGGCGACATGCATTAGCATGCCTCAACTAACCACCGGGGAGAGCGAATAACCACCCGATTCCTGTTCAGTGTGATAGCTGCGATCAGCGCGACCTGGCCGCCGCCAGGGCGCGGGCGAAGGCGGCGGCAAAGCTTTCGCGGTCGTCGGGATTGAGGAAGGAGCCGATGTCGGTCTGTCGGCCGCCGCCGCTGATCATCATGGAAATTATGCCGACCTCTTGATGTCGCTTGATGCTGAAGCGCGCCCAGAAGGTGTTGAAGCGATGCTCCGTCACCCGTCCCGACGGTGCGAACTTCTTCACGGAAACGTCGGTGCGCGAAACGCTGACTTCCTCTCGGGCGCGAGCCGCGTGATAGTTGAGCCAAAAGGCGCCTAAGAGCAGGACGAAATCCAGTCCGAAGAAGAACACGATCGGCCAAGCGCCGATGACCAGGAACACGAAGATGTGCACGAGGCTCATCGCGCCGGCGATCATCAGGAGGATTCTGAATCCCCTGCGACCGAGGGAGCGGTAAGGCGTGAGCTCGGCCGCGAAGATCGGCTGGTCGTGGACATGGGGCGCAGCGTTGCCTTCGGTCATAAGCAATGACTATAGATGCCACATGAAAAACGTCAAATCACCGCCACCATCTCGCAGGTCGAACGCAGCGCCCGCCCGGCGCGCGAGTGCGCGACAGCGCAGCGCCTACAAGCCTGCCGAAGTCGAGGAAATCTTCCGCCGCTTTTCGGTGCAGCGCCCGGAGCCGAGGGGCGAGCTCGAGCATGTCAATGCCTTCACCCTCCTGGTCGCAGTTGCGCTTTCGGCGCAGGCGACGGATGCCGGTGTCAACAGGGCGACGCGGCCGCTATTCGCCGTCGCCGACACGCCGGAAAAAATGCTGGCGCTCGGCGAAGAGCGGCTTCGCGACTACATCAGGACCATCGGCCTCTACCGCAACAAGGCGAAGAATGTCATTGCGCTCAGCGAAAAGCTGATCGCCAACTTCGGCGGCGAGGTGCCGCGCACGCGCGAGGAATTGATGGGCCTGCCGGGCGTCGGTCGCAAGACCGCCAATGTCGTCTTGCAGATGGCCTTCGGCCAGGCGGCGATCGCCGTCGACACGCACATCTTCCGGATCGCCAACAGAATTCGGCTGGCGCCCGGCAAGACGCCGGACGAGGTCGAGGCGCATCTCCTTCGCGTCATCCCGGAGAAATATCTCTTCCATGCGCATCATTGGCTGATCCTTCATGGCCGCTATGTCTGCAAGGCGCGTCGGCCGGAGTGCGAACGATGCGTCATCGCCGACCTGTGCAAGTCCCCCGAGAAGACCTGCGACATCCCCGCGCCGCTCGTCGAACTGCCGCCGCAAGTCATTCCCGTCACCGGCTGATCGGCTGCGCCGTCGACCTTATGGAGCGATCAGGCGATCGATCAGCCTGTCGATCGCATAGGCGTAGTCGGCCCGCGCAGCACCGGCATCGATCTCGAGCGCGGCCCGGTCGAAAGCCGCCGAGAGCAGAAACGTTATCGCCTTGATGGCTCTCTCCTCCAAACCTTGCGGCGCCATGACGGCGGCCAGGCCCTCCTCTAGAGTCCTGCCGCCATGCGCAGCATCGACGGCCGCCATTTCGCTGACGCCTAGGACTGCCGGCCCATCGAGCAGCAGCAGGCGCACCCGCCCGGGAACCGCCATAGCGTCGAAATAGGCGGCGGCACCGGCTAGCAGCGCCTCCGGCGGCGAAAGGCCTTCGACCGTCGAGCTTTCGATCGATCTTGCCACCTCGCGCGCCTCCCGTTCGATCAACGCCCGAAACAGGGCCTTCTTGTCTGCGAAGTGATGGTAGAGCGCCCCGCGTGTCAGCCCCGCGGCGGCGACGATGTCCGGCGTTGCCGTTTCCGCATAGCCCCTGTCGATGAAGAGGGCACGTGCGGCGTCGAGAATAGCGGTCCGGGTCGCGTCGGAGCGCTCGCGGTTCGAACGCCGATGTTTCTGTTGCATACATACATCCTGTATGTTAGTTGATGTACGTACAGATTGTATGTTAATTTATAACGGAGTAAAGGGAATGAAAACTACAAGCTATTACCCGGTCATCATGACCGATGATGTACAGGCTACATCGGACTTCTACGTTCGGCATTTCCGCTTCGAGCCGCTTTTCAGAAGCCCCTGGTACATGCATCTCCAATCGACCGAGGACGAGCATGTGACGCTTGCCATTCTCGATTTTAACCACGAAACCGTGCCGCAAACGCATCGGGTGCCCATACAGGGCCTGCTCTTGAATTTCGAAGTAGAGGACCCGGACCAGCTATACGCCGAGGCACAGTCGGCGGGACTTCCGATTCTGAAGCCGATCTGCGACGAGTCCTTCGGTCAGCGTCACTTCATCACGGCCGATCCGAACGGCGTAATGATCGACATCATCAAACCGATACCGCCAAGTGCGGAGTTCGCCGCTGCGTATGAAGCGGCAGCATTGCCGAAGTGATCACGCCGCTTTTGTCGTTTTGGCTTTCAAACGGTCGCAAAACCGCTATTAACGGTTCCCGGCCATACAGGAAACCGGACGGGGGCTCATGACCAGATTCGATGTCCTGACGATCGGCAATGCGATCGTCGATATCATTTCGCGCTGCAACGACAGCTTTCTCTTGGAGAACGGCATCATCAAGGGCGCGATGAACCTCATCGACGCGGATAGGGCGGAACTGCTCTATTCGCGCATGGGTCCGGCGGTCGAGGCATCCGGCGGCAGCGCCGGCAATACGGCGGCGGGTGTCGCTAGCCTGGGCGGGCGCGCCGCCTATTTCGGCAAAATCGCCGACGACCAGCTCGGCCAGATCTTCACCCATGATATCCGCGCCCAGGGGGTTCATTTCCAGACGAAGCCGCTCGCGAGCTTGCCGCCGACCGCGCGTTCGATGATCTTCGTCACCGAGGACGGGGAGCGCTCGATGAACACCTATCTAGGGGCCTGTGTCGAGCTTGGCCCGGAGGATGTGGAAGCCGATGTGGTCGCGCAGTCGAAGCTGACCTATTTCGAGGGATACCTGTGGGATCCGCCGCGCGCCAAGGACGCGATCCGCGAGGCGGCGCGCATTGCTCACGGGCACGGCCGTGAGACGGCGATGACGCTTTCCGACAGTTTCTGCGTGCATCGCTACCGTGGCGAGTTCCTGGAACTGATGCGCTCCGGCACCGTCGACATCGTCTTCGCCAACCGGCAGGAAGCGCTGGCGCTCTACGAGACGGAGGATTTCGATTACGCACTCGATCAACTGGCGAAAGACTGCAGGCTTGCCGCCGTCACACTGAGCGAGGAAGGCTCCGTCGTCATCCGCGGCAACGAACGCGTGCGCGTACGTGCGAACACCCTGGAGGAAGTCGTCGATACCACCGGCGCCGGCGATCTTTATGCAGCCGGCTTCCTCTATGGTTATACGAACGGCCGTTCGCTTGAAGATTGCAGCCGGCTCGGCAATCTGGCCGCAGGCATCGTGATCGGGCAGATCGGCCCCCGTCCGATGGTGTCCCTCGCCGATGCCGCCCGGCAAGCCGCCCTCGTCTGATGCCTTTGCCTCCGCTCCTTAAGGCCTGCCATATCCCCGCAGGCGGGGAGAAGGGAGTTACGGTGGCACGGCCTACTTGAAGGCCTCGCCCGGATAGGCGCCCCAGATTTCGTTCTGAGCAATCCAGCCCTCGACCCCCTGGGTCTCAGCATGGCACCAGTCGCCGTTGCATTCGCCGATGCGCAGGAGCACGCCGGGCTCCATACGGGCGACGATCGACGCCGTACCCTGCGGGTCGCGCCTGAGATTGACGAACACGCCCTCGCTTTTGCCCCGCATCCACGGAGCCGCAAGAGCAGTGCGCTCGCCGGAAAGCAGCGCCTGGTTGACCCAGCCCTCCGTCCCGTCCGCATCGCGGATGCGGCGCCAATTGTCGTATTCCTGGATGATTTCTACGGGTACGCCGGATTTAAGATAGCGGAATGCCACTGCATAATCGAGACTCGGGCCGATTCTCAGGTTTATGCTCTTCGCCTTCAGGCTGACGAAGCGGGGAAGCGGCAGACCGCTTGGGCCCTTGGCTGCCTGTGCATGCGCGGTGGCGGTCATCGCGGCCGTTCCAAGGAAGGCGGCCAGAACCAGGGCAGAGGCTTTGGAAATGACATGGCGCATGACGAAGCTCTTCTTCCATTCGTAAGCGAAGCTTTGCGGCGGCTTTTGCGCGCCCGACCGGACGCGCCGCGCGAATCCCTTACCCGGACAGCGACTTTCAATTGTCTTCCCCACCGGGTCTGTTAGTTTGCGGCTGTAGGGAGAAACTATCGCCCAACTTGGTTAAGGACCCGTCAACAAGGGCCGCTCGCAGGAATGACAAGCAAGAAGAAGCCAACCGTCTACATCACGCGGAAACTGCCGGACGTCGTTGAAACCCGCATGCGCGAACTGTTCGATGCGGAGTTGAACATCGACGACGCGCCGCGTAGCCAGCCGGAGCTGGTCGCCGCGGTCAAGCGGGTCGATGTGCTCGTGCCGACGGTGACGGACCGAATCGACGCGGCACTCATCGAGCAGGCCGGGCCGCAGCTCAAGCTAATAGCCGCCTTTTCCAACGGTGTGGACAATATCGATATCGACGCGGCCGCTCGCAAGGGCATAACCGTCACCAACACGCCCAACGTGCTGACCGAAGACACGGCCGATATGACCATGGCGCTGATCCTGGCGGTGCCGCGCCGGCTTGCCGAGGGTGCGCGAATACTGACCGACCGGAAGGGAGAATGGGCGGGCTGGTCGCCGACCTGGATGCTCGGGCGGCGCATCGCCGGCAAGCGTATAGGGATTGTCGGCATGGGCAGGATCGGCACTGCAGTTGCCCGGCGGGCCAAGGCCTTCGGCCTTTCGATCCACTATCACAATCGCCATCGCGTGAGCCCGGAAACCGAGGAGATGCTCGAGGCGACCTACTGGGACAGCCTCGACCAGATGCTTGCCCGCGTCGACATCGTCTCCGTCAACTGCCCGTCGACGCCCGCGACATATCATCTCCTCTCCGCCCGGCGGCTGGCGCTGATGCGCCCGGAGAGCTACATCGTCAACACGGCCCGCGGCGACGTCATCGACGAGGTGGCGATGATCAAGTGCCTGCGCGAGGGCAAGATCGCCGGCGCCGGCCTCGACGTGTTCGAGAACGAACCATCGATCAACCCAAAGCTCATCAGGCTCGCCGGCGAAGGCAAGGTCGTGCTCCTGCCGCATATGAGCTCGGCGACGCTCGAAGGCCGCGTCGACATGGGCGAAAAGGTGGTCATCAACATCCGCACCTTTTTCGACGGCCACCGCCCGCCGGACCGGGTGCTGCCGGGGCGGGATTAGAGCGTAGGCACGATCACCTTCTTCATCTCGATCGAGGTCGGGCGCGTGAAGCCTGGATGGGCGGAGCGGCCTGCTTCGACGAAGCCCCACGCCGCGAAGATCTCATGATTTTCGGTGAGTTCTATGCGGGTCTGAAGCCTCAGCGCCGGCAGTGAGAGGCTGCGGGCGGTTTGTTCCGCAATGTCGATCAGATGCCGGCCAATCCCCCTTCCCTGCGACGCGGGCGCAACCGCCAATTTGCCGACATAAAGGCATTCCGGCTCGGGCTTCAGGAAGACGCAGCCGAGCAGATCACCGCCCCTGATCGCACCGAACGCGATCTCATCACTCACCTTCTGGCGCAGCGAGTCCACCGTCAATGCGTGGGCGGAGGAGGGCGGATCGATCCGTCCGTCCATATAGGCGAAGGCGGCGAGGACCAGCGCGAGCAATTCGTCGTAGCGATCGAAGCCCGGCTCTAATCGAACCGTGTCCATCAAGCTCTGCCGCGTCGATAGCGGATCGTGTTGAACTCGGCGGAAAGCGCATCATAGAGCAACAGCCGGCCGACCAGCGGCGCGCCGATGCCGGTGACGAGCTTGATGGCTTCCATCGCCTGAAGCGTTCCGATGACGCCGGTGAGCGCACCGACGATGCCGGCTTCGGCACAGGCTGGCACAGCACCCGGCGGCGGCTTGGTCGGGAAGAGATCGCGGTAGGACGGGTTGGGATTGCCCTCGGCATCGCTTTCATAGGGCTTCAAGACCGTAACCGAGCCGTCGAAACGCCCGACGGCACCGGTGACGAGCGGCACGCCCACAGCCTCCGCCATATCCGCCGCCAGATAGCGCGTGTCGAAATTGTCCGAGCCGTCGAGGACGAGGTCGTATTGGCGAAAGATCGTGTCGGCGTTTTCCGGTCCTAGCCTGAGCGCGTGCGTGACGACCCTCACATGCGGGTTGAGCTCCGCGATGGTCTCGGCTGCGCTCTCGACCTTAGGCCGGCCTATGTCGCCGGTGCCGTGAATGATCTGGCGCTGCAGGTTCGATAGCGACACCAGGTCGTCATCGACTATGCCGAGGGTTCCGATTCCGGCGGCGGCGAGATATTGCAGCGCCGGCGCGCCCAGGCCTCCCGCGCCGATGACCACCACGCGCGCTGCCTTCAGCTTCTGCTGCCCGGCCCCGCCGATCTCGGCGAGCACGATATGGCGCGCGTAACGGGCAATTTCTGATGGTTCGAGGGTTGGGGCGGTCATCTCCGTCTCCGTCAGTGTGTTCGCCGAAGCGGCGTCCGGCAGGGCCGGATGTCACTCCGAAACGCGGCCGTTTGCAACGGTCAGATAGCGTCCCCGCTCGCCAAGCGCCTCGAACATGGCGCGGTCCGTTCCGGTCATGAAGGCCTGGCCGCCGATGTCGTCGATGCGGTCGAAGAGT
>JAPSJG010000134.1 GCA_031178305.1 Sinorhizobium sp. | reverse complement strand
ACGATCGGCAATCATCGCCGCATCGTCGGTCATGGATGGGTGGCAAGCCTCGCCGAGCGCGATTTCCGCGTTACCTACGGCACTTCGGCCGATGGCGCCTATGTCCGCTTCTCGGACGACGAAATCATTTCGGTGGCCACCGATTGGGTGCCGGGCCGCACGCTCGCCACCTTCAACATCGATAATCGTCCCATGGCCGTGAAGGTCGATCTCGCCGGCACCGGCATCCGCCTGCGCTGGCGCGGCATCGACGTGATCGCGCGCGTCCGCAGCCCGCGCGTCGCGGAACTCGCCCGGCTGATGCCGAAGAAAGCGCCGCCGGATACCTCGAAAATGCTGCTCTGCCCGATGCCGGGGGTCGTGACCTCGATCACGGTCAAGGAAGGCGAAACGGTTGAGGCGGGCCAGGCGATCGCCATCGTAGAGGCGATGAAGATGGAGAATATCCTCAGGGCAGAGCGGCGCGCTACGGTGAAGCGCATCGCGATCGCCGCCGGCGCCAGCCTGGCGGTGGATGAGTTGATCATGGAGTTCGAATGATGGCGGCGATGGAGCGCGAGGCGGCCGTCGCTCCCTCGGCCACCACTTGCCGCTCACCCCTAACCCTCTCCCCGCAGGGGGAAGAGGGGCTACCGCCCTGACCAGCAGCCGGATGGGCGACCGATGCCCGACCAATTCGGAGCGAATGCGATGACCGAGAAGACTATCAAAGACTGGGAAGCCCTCGCGGAGAAGGAACTCAACGCCTCCGCCGAGAGCCTCGTCTGGCATACGCCGGAAGGTATCGCGGTCAAGCCGCTCTACAGGCACGACGACCTAGCCGAAATCGGTTACCTCGATTCGCTCCCCGGCCTCGAGCCCTTCCTGCGCGGGCCGCGCGCCACCATGTATGCCGGCCGGCCCTGGACCATCCGTCAATATGCCGGCTTCTCCACCGCCGAGGAGTCCAATGCCTTCTACCGCAAGGCGCTTGCCGCCGGGCAGCAGGGCGTCTCCGTCGCCTTCGACCTCGCCACCCATCGCGGCTATGACAGCGACCATCCGCGCGTCGTCGGCGATGTCGGCAAGGCAGGCGTCGCGATCGACTCGGTCGAGGACATGAAGATCCTCTTCGACGGCATCCCGCTCGAAAAAATCTCCGTCTCGATGACCATGAACGGCGCGGTGATCCCCATCCTCGCCAGCTTCATCGTCACCGGCGAAGAACAGGGGGTCTCGCGTGAAAAACTCTCCGGGACCATCCAGAACGACATCCTGAAGGAGTTCATGGTCCGCAACACCTATATCTATCCGCCCGAACCCTCGATGCGGATCGTCGCCGACATCATCGAATATACGGCGAAGGAGATGCCGAAGTTCAACTCGATATCGATCTCCGGCTATCACATGCAGGAGGCCGGCGCGACGCTCTTGCAGGAGCTCGCCTTCACCCTCGCCGATGGACGCGAATATGTGCGGGCGGCCCTCGCCAAGGGCCTCAACGTCGACGATTTCGCCGGCCGGCTCTCCTTCTTCTTCGCAATTGGGATGAATTTCTTCATGGAGGCGGCGAAGCTGCGCGCCGCGCGGCTCTTGTGGACCCGCATCATGAAGGAGTTCAATCCGCAAAAACCCACCTCGCTGATGCTCAGGACCCACTGCCAGACTTCCGGCGTTTCGCTTGCCGAGCAGGACCCCTACAACAACATCATCCGCACCGCCTTCGAGGCGATGTCGGCGGTGCTCGGCGGCACGCAATCGCTGCACACCAACTCCTTCGATGAGGCGATCGCGCTGCCGACGGAATTTTCCGCCCGCATCGCCCGCAACACGCAATTGATCCTCCAGCACGAGACCGGCGTCACCAAGGTCGTCGATCCGCTTGCCGGCTCCTACTACGTTGAAAGCCTGACAAACGAGCTCGCCGGGAAGGCCTGGGCGCTGATCGACGAGGTCGAGGCGCTTGGCGGCATGACCAAGGCGGTCAATGCCGGGCTGCCGAAGCGGCTGATCGAGGAGGCCGCGACCCGCCGTCAGGCCGCAGTCGATCGCGGTGAGGAGGTCATCGTCGGCGTCAACAAATACCGCCTCGAAAACGAGCACCCGATCGACATCCTCCAGATCGACAACGCCGCAGTCCGCGCGGCACAGATCAAGAGGATCGAAGAGACAAAACGCCGCCGCGACTCGTTGAAGGTGAAGGAGACGCTGGAAACGCTGGCCGAAGTGGCGCGGAGCGGCAACGGCAATCTGTTGGCCGCGGCGGTAGAGGCGGCACGGGCGCGCGCCACCGTCGGCGAAATCTCCGACGCGATGCGGCGGGCCTTCGGCGACTACACCGCCGTCCCGGAAATCGTCACCGACATCTACGGCAAGGCCTATGAGGGCGATCCGGAACTCGGTGTGCTTGCCGGTCGGCTCGACGAGGTGACGAAGCGGCTCGGGCACAAGCCGAAGATCATGGTCGCCAAGCTCGGCCAGGACGGTCACGACCGCGGCGCCAAGGTGATCGCATCCGCCTTCGGCGACATCGGCTTCGACGTTGTCGCCGGACCCCTGTTCCAGACGCCGGAGGAGGCGGCCGAGCTGGCACTCGCCGAGGAAGTCACCGTCCTTGGCGTCTCGTCGCTTGCGGCGGGGCACAAGACGCTGATGCCGCAGCTGACGCAAGCGCTGAAGAAGCGCGGCGGCGGCGACATCATCGTCGTCTGCGGCGGCGTTATCCCGCGGCAGGACCATGAGTATCTAATGGACAACGGCGTCTCAGCGGTGTTCGGCCCCGGCACCCATGTGCTGGATGCCGCCAGAGCGGTGCTCGACCTGATCGAGGGCAAGCGGCGCAACGTCTGAATCCCCTTGCCTTCTCCCGCCGGAGGAGAGAATTATCATGATGCCGCGCGGCCAACCTACAGCCCGCGCGTCTTATCAGACGCGCAAAGGTGGCTGTAGCACTTTAAACTGCTGCATGTATTTATCCCTAAATCGAACAAGGATTTTATAACATGCAGGAAAAAGGGCGACGCGCGACTCCGTCGATCCCAATGGGATCATCCAGGGAGGACAGCAATGCGCAAGCTGCAATCGCAAGGGGTCCATCACATCACACTCGTCGGTGCCGACCGGCAGACATCAATCGATTTCTGGGAAGGCATTCTCGGCATGCCCTTCATCTTCGAACAGCCGAACCTCGACCGCGCGTCGGAAAGCCATCTCTATTTCGACCCGGGCGATGGTCGGCTGATCACCGTCTTCACCGACGAGAACCGCAAGCCCGATCCCAAACGCACGCCGACGGACATCGGCTGCGTGCACCACATCGCCTTTGCCGTGTCGCGCGCCACCTTCCAGCAGGCCGTTGAGCGGCTGAACGAGCGGGAGATCAGGCACAGCGGCGTCAAGGATCGCGGCTTCATGGATTCGATCTATTTCGAGGACCCGCTCGGCCTCCTGATCGAACTCGCCTCCTATCGCTTCGAGCCGCCGGCCGGCCATAGCCATGCCGAGGTGCTGATGGAGGCGCACAGGATCCGCGTCGCGCGCGGCGACTTCGCGATTGCCGAAGTGCATCTCGCCGACGCGATCGAAGCGCTCACCGAGCACTCGCGACCGACGCTGTCGGCCGATCGCGCGCCGAAGAATCCGTATTGAAGGAAGGGAGGTTCAGTCATGTCGAAAATAATACTCAATGTGATCAAGCCCAGCGTCAACAACATGACGGTGCGGGTGTTCGTGAGGGCGGCAGGCCTCGCCTTCACCGAGCATGACGTCTACGGGCAGACGCGCACCCCCGAATACCTGGCGAAGGCACCGTCGCATCTGACGCCAATGATCGAAACGGCGGACCTGCCCAAAGGCGCGCTCTGGGAAAGCTGCGCGATCATGCAGTATCTCTGCAATAAGCACGGGCTCGACCAGTTCTACCCGAAGGACCCCGAGAGGCGCGCGATGATCGACAGCGCGATGTTCTACCTGATCGGAACCTTCTACCCCTATCTGGCGCGGGCCACCTATCCGGCTCTCCATTTCCCGCAATATCCGGGTGAAGTCGGCTATAGCGACGCCGACCATGACACCAAGGAGCAGGCCCGCAAGGCGGCCGCGGAAGCGCTCGCCGAGCCGCTCGAGGTCTTCCATAGGTTTTACTTGGCCGGACAGCCTTTCATCGGCGGCGACCGGCCGTCGATCGCCGACATCAGGCTTGCTGCCACACTCGAATTCCTCGAGGCGATCGACTATCCCCTGCCGGCCTGGGCGACGACCTATATGGAAGCGATGGAGAAAACGCTCGGGACGGCCTACTCCGAACCTGCCGCCGATGTGCGCGGTTACATCGCCTATGTCAAAGCGCAGCGGGACGAGGAGCTCACGGGAACCGCCTGAACGTTCTATGAGACCAGGAGGATGGTGCCGGTCGCGCCGAGTGCCAATGTCCAGAGACGGTCGAAATTGATCCAGGCCGGGCGCAGCGCTGCAAGCCCCAGCCAGCCGAAGACGACGAGCGCGATCGCCGCGATCACGGCAAGCATGGCACCGGTGTGGACGGCAACCGCGGCAAGTGAAATCGGAAGCGAGCTGCTCATGGCGGTCCCGGCTTGGTCTGTCAGGCAAAGGCTCAGGACTGCAGGCACCAGCATCAGCCCGGCGCCGTGGCTCGTCGCCATCAGGAAAGACCACAGCGCCAGCCCGGTCATGCCGGTTCGCATGCCAATCCTCACGCGGTGGCGATGCCCGTAGAATCCGTAGTAGCCTGCTAGGCCGAGAATGAGGAAGGCGGCCGCAAGCTGCAGGTTCCGCAAATCCAGAACCGTCCCGAAGACGGTCACGAGGGCCAACACCAACGCGATGGACGCGGCATGGCCAAGGGCGATCGGAACGAGAGACAGCCAGACGATCCGTGCACTCTGCCGGTGAAGGCCAAGCGCCACGGCGAAGAGCCAGCCCATCGCCGGGTTTATCCCGTGGAACGCACCGAGGCCCAAAAGCGAAAGCCAAGGCCAAAGATTCGTCATTTGCTCTGGTGCGGCCGCAAAAGTCCGCTCTCCTTGAAATTATATCCAATCGGCTTTGAATGGTGGAAAGCGTGACAGCCCCTCACCCCAGCCCTGCTCCCCGCAGGCACACCGCAGGCGGGGAGAAGGTGGCCAGCAAGCCGGATGAGGGGGCCACCCGCGGCCTTCACACGCCCCTCAAGGGTAGCAATAGGAATCCGAGGAGCAATCGCCGCCTTCCAATCGAACCTGATGCGGGCGATGCCCCTTCGGCCAGTCGACGAAGAAATTATCGTCGAAGCCAATGCCGCCATTGTCGCCAACGTCGAGCTTCACCATCCAGCCGTCGATACCCTCCGGATAGAATTGCGGGTCGATCGCGCCATAAAGCGAATTGGTGAAATAGACCCGCTTGCCGTCGCGGCTGATCTCGACCATCTGCGGACCACCATTCAGAGCGCCGTTCGTCGCCTTCGGATGCGTTGCGCGCGAGACAATGCCGCCGATCCGTACCCGCCCCGTCTCCCTGGGCGCGAGGGGATCGGAAACGTCGTACTGGATCATGTCGCCGGTTCCCCAGCAGGAGACGTAGAGGAAGCGATCATCCATCGAGAGGTCGATATCGGTGACGAGCGGCGCGACCGCCTTGAAGCCTTTGAGCACAGGGGGCAGCAGATCCGGATCGGCGGGCTCGGCCGGAATCTCGATCACCTTTTTCACCGCCCACCTGTTGCCTTCTCGATACCAGGTCCAGATCGAAGCGGAGAGGTCTCTGAGGCTGATGACGCAGCCAACAAAGCCATAGGCCTTGGTCGGGTCATGGGCCGGGCGCAGTTCGAAGACCAGCTGATGCTCCTCGCCGAAATCGATCTCCTGCACGTGCTTGCGCTTCGTGAGATCCCAGAAGTGCAGCCGGCGGCCATATTTCGAATCGAGCAGCACCTCCGGAACGAGGCCGTTCTCGAACGTGTCCGGCGTGCCCCACTCACTGGTGATCATCGTATCGTGGCCGAGATGCCACCAGAAATCATAGGCGAGCTTTTGCGGCCCGCGATCCATTTCCCATTGGCCGAGCACGTCGAAGCTGTCGTGGTCGAGCAGGAATATCCCGCCCGGCGCATTACCGTCCCGGTCGGCGAGCGCATTGACGTAAATCCCTTCCGGACCGCAATGAATCGTGTGCAGGCGCGAATAGTTCGCCCTTTCGGCAACCTCCGAAGGTTCGATGACGCGGACGATCTGAGGCTTTCTCGGATCCGGCTTGGTATCGATGATGTGAAGCCGCGACGACCTCAAGCCGGGCACGACGAGATAGCGTCGCTCCACATGCGGATGCGGCGCATTGGGACAGAGGCAGGACGAGCAGGCATTCCAGCCGAAATGATGGAGCTCATCGCCGATATTCGGCATATCGACCTGCCCCACGATCTGTGAATAGCTCTGGGACGCCGGATCGACGTCGACAACCGCGATCGCGTCCGGCCGCTGCCGGTCCGGGTCGAAGGCAGCGACATAGGCAAGGGTCTCCTCAGGAGCCTTTGCAGCCATTCGCGGTGACGGATAGAAGGAAGGATCGGGTCGCCACGTCGCCATTTCTCATCTCCCCCAATAAAGAAGACAATGCGTGGATCCTGATGCAAGAATTAAGAGATGCGGCAAAAACCCGTCGGAAATACGGCGTCATCGCCTTATTTTGAATGGCGAACAAAGCGAGGATCAGGTGGCACAATTCGAATTCGATGCGGAGCTTTGGCTTTATCCGGGGAAGGGCGGCTGGCATTTCGTCACCCTGCCAACCGACATTGCCGGGCAGATCAGGTTCACGGCCGAACCGGGGAAACGCGGCTGGGGCAGCGAAGCCGTGATCGCGCGGACAGGCAATACGGAATGGACGACCTCGATCTTCCCCGACAAGGGCTCGGGTTCGTTTCTCCTGCCGGTGAAGGCGGAGGTGCGGCGGAAAGAGAATCTGACCACCGGCCAAACCATCAAGATCGCGCTGACGCTGGATCGTGCTTAGATCCGGTTGCGGGGAGAAGGTCGCGCCAGGGGGATGAGGGGCACGCATGGAAGACCAGGAGTTCTAAGTCTCGATCCTGAGCTTCATCCGGTCGGCGGCAAAGCGCGTGCGCGAATATTCGACCGGCCGCCCGGCAAGATCGGCATTGACCGCCAGAGCCTCGAGGACGATCGCTCCGGGGGAAAGCTTGAGGAGCTTGAGTTCTTCCGCATCGGCGTGCCGGGCGACGATTTCGGTTGAGACACGAAGATAGTCGTCGAGCCCTTGCGCCGCGAAGGCCTTGGTGACGGAACCGAGGCGAGCATATTGTTGCGCCATCTCCGGAAACCGCTCGGCCGGGAAATAGGAGATGGTCGCCGAGAGCGGCCGACCGTCGCCGCTGCTGACGGTGCGCAGTTCGACCACGGGCGATCCCGGCGGCAGCCCGAGCGCCGCAGCGACGTCGCCGCTCGCCCGCACCTCTCTCTGACCGAGCAGCTTTGAGCCGATCTCCTTTACCTGGCGCCCGAGCCCCTGCGAGAAACGGGTGCGGCGGGAGATCGGATAGGTCACCCGGTCCTTACGTTCGATCAGCGTGCCGCGTCCCTGCACGGCGCGCACCAGCCCTTCCTCGGCAAGGGCGGCAAGCGCGCTGCGCACTGTATGGCGGTTCACGCCGAACTCGGAGGCCAACGTCGTTTCCGGCGGCACCATGCCGGTCGCGTCATAGTCGCCATTGCCGATCGCGAGCCTTATGCGGTCGGCGATCTGCCGCCAGAGCGCAACCCCCGTCTGCCGCTCGACCGTCTTCCTTGCAGCCATTTTCTTCACCGATGTCATAGGCCTGTCATTTGCGAAGGCTAAGAAAGTCTATAAGATGTATAGTCGTCTAGATCAATAGACATTTAGGGGTATGATCATGACCGCTACTGAAAAGCGTGACGACCTTCCGGAGCCTGCCGCCGAACGGGGCGATGCCATGCGGCTCCTCGCCCGCGCCACCCTTGCCGAGCTTTCCGCCGCCTGGGGGGCGATCTCCGACAAGCCCGAGGTAACGCCGGTGCGCGGTCCCGAAACGGGGCTCGTGATGGTGCTCGGACGCATCGGCGGCGGTGGTCATCCCTTCAATCTCGGCGAGGCGACGGTGACGCGCGCCACCGTCCGGCTTTCAAGCGGCGAGATCGGCCACGGGCAATTGCTCGGCACCGACAAGGAACGCGCCCGCTACGCCGCGATCTTCGACGCGCTCTTCCAGCACCCGGCGAATCGGTCGGCTGCCGAAGCGCTGCACCGGCGAATCGCCGCCCGCATCGACGCGGAAGACCGCCGCAGAGCCGAGGAAACGGCCGCGACCCGCGTCGACTTCTTCACCATGGTCCGGGGAGAGGATTGATGACCGTCCAATCGCAAATCTATGCCGGCGCCTTCGCCGATCCGGTGTTCGAGGCGCAATCCGTCTTCCGGACGTTGATGGACTGCTTTGCCCGACCTGGCACGATCGGGCGCCTGACGGTGCTCGCCGCACCGCCCTCTCCGCTTGGCCTGGCAAGCGGCGCCGTTGCCTTGACGCTTTGCGATCACGACACGCCTGTCTGGCTCTCCCCTGCCCTCCTCAAATCCGCAGTGCCGCAATGGGTTGCCTTCCACACCGGCGCTCCCGTTACCGAAGTCAAGGACGAGCCCCGTTTCGCCTTTGTCGAGAAGGACGGCGCCATGCCGGGCTTCGACCAGTTCGCTCTCGGCACGCCGGAATATCCCGACCGCTCGACGACGCTGATCCTCGAGGTGGAAGCGCTGACGGGGGGCCGGCCCTTCGTCGCTTGCGGACCGGG
>JAPSJG010000560.1 GCA_031178305.1 Sinorhizobium sp. | reverse complement strand
GCGACCAGGTCAGCGCCGACTGACCGGACCATGTGCCCGGGCGCCATTTGGCGAAGGACGGGTGATCGTAGGATGCACCCTGGTAGGCCGAAGACGCCATCAGCCGGTTTTTCGCGACCTGCACGCGCGCCGCAGCACGCACTGCCGGCGAAAGCGGTTTCGCGTCAGGGCCGAGGATCGTGACTTCGCTGCTCATCCGAAGATCACTCCACGGCTGCGCGCCCGGGCGAAGCGGCGAAGGCCGAGCTTCGCCTCGAGGTCGCGGACGTACTGACGCAACGCGCCGATGTTGGTCGCGGCATAGGTGACGCTCTCGCCGTTATAGCTGAGCGAGACCTCGGCGCGGCCGATCTCCATCTGGTGCAGGGCCTCACGTGCTTCGTCGAGCCGTGCCAGAAGCACGGCGCGTTCCTGGTCGGTCAGTGCCATATGGATCTTCCTAGCGGTTCCGCTGCGCTGCCCGAGCGGCGCGCGCGAGGGCGGCTGCGACGAGCGGCGATTGCTGTTCTGCCGTGGCGGTCTGGCCTGCGGCAGGTTCGGTCTTGACGGCGATCTGGTTAAGGTGATCCTCGAGGTCGCCCTGTTGCGGCGCTTCAAGCCGCCCGAGCCGATCGGCGATCGCGTCCCATTCCTCGTCGGTCCAGTAGGGCACGCCCCAGCGATAGGCACCGGCCAGGCTCTGATTGAGCATGTCGATGATTTCGTTGCGCTTGCCCTCGGAGAGCTTCCAGACGTAGCGGGTGTGACCGCTCCGGGTCTTCTCCGGTACACGGGCTTCCGAGGTTGCCTGCTGGTAGAAATCGTCTCCGAAGCCGCGGGCGAAACGGATGTAGCCCGCCTGCTCCGGATCGTCTTTCTTGTAGTCCCGATAGAGCCGGATCTTGAACGCCGACGCGTTGAAGGTGAAGAAGCGGGAGGACCACTTCTGTTTCTTCGGCTTGCCCTTCCGGTCATACTCTTTCGTCTGCACGATCGGTGGCGCGGCTTCCGTATTGCCGCCGCGCACCATGATGACGCGCGACTTCGGATGCTTGCGAACCCAGTTCCAGACATCGTCGGTATAGGCGTTGCCGTCGATGGCGACGCGGTCGGCGGTGCGCTTGCGGCCGGCATCGTCGAGCCACTCGCGCTGCAGCAGTCGATCGAGGGCGGCGCGAACCTCCGGTTCCGATATGTGACCGGAATGTTCCTTCGCGTCGGCCAGGTGGCTGCCGGCGCGATGGTCGACGACGCCATGATCGATGACGGCCCGGTACCGGTTCCTGCCGTAGCCGACCAGCAGCCACTCGACGCGATCGCCCTGCACGTCCATGCCGAGCACCAGGGCGAGCGCCTCCGCCGGGATGACACCACGCTGGAAACCATGGTCCTCGGCGCGATCGCGTAGCACTTCCCAATCGATCGCCTTATTGTCCGCCTCAAAGGCAAGACCGAGCCAGTCATTCCAGAACGTCTGCTCGGCGCCAGACCCCTTTTCCCGGTTCTCCGGGCCACCGGCCTGGACCGTCAGCCACTCGCGCGCCAGGTTCTCCCAGCGCTCGAAGGGCGAATAGGCCATCCAGATGCGGAAGGAGCGATGCCGGCGGCCGCGTTCCGGATACTTGGCAACCCACCTCGCCCCGTTTTCCGGCTTCACCATCCATTCGCGATGGTGCTCGTGGATCTCGCAACCGCAATGGATGCAGACGAAATGCGCCTGCTCGGGATGCTCGGGATCGATATGATCCCGCATGTTCTCCCAGCGCAGCTCCTGCAACTCGTGGCAGTGCGGACACGGGACGTGATAGGTCTCCTGCGTCCCTTCCTGATAGTTCGACGTGATCTTGCAGCCCGGCGAGACCATCGGCGTAGAGATCTTGAAGATCTTGCCGTTGAAGAACGCCTTACTGCGGCTGTCCGCCTGAACTTCCGGATCACCGGCCTCGTTCATCTGCCACTTGGCAAGATCGTCCTGGACCTGCTTTCGCGGCGAGATCATCGACAGGCCTGCCGGCGAGTTGGCGCCGGCCGCCT
>JAPSJG010000133.1 GCA_031178305.1 Sinorhizobium sp. | reverse complement strand
ATATCCTCGTCCCCGACGCGAAGACGCGCTCGGTTTCACTATCTCGACTTTTCAGATGAGCGACGTGGAGTTTCCCCGCCACAGGGAACAGAAAGCCCCGAAGTCATTTCTTGGAAATGACCTCAAAACCTCCTTGATACAGATGTGGTCCGTGTCCCCTGTGGCAGCCATTTAGGCAGGATCGGACGGCAAGATCAATCGCGTTTTTTACCGCTCACTAAACGCGGCCGGTTGACTCTCAGGCGCCGTTTTGCCTGGGATTTCCGAGTCTCGAAAGAATCGCTTTTGAATCAAGGGTTTTGATTTTTGCGCTCTTGCTTAGCTGGCAAAAAAGAAAAAAAATAAAAATTTGCTTGACTCGCTATGCAGCCGATACGTGCGCCAGAAGAGACGGCACGGCCGCGACATCCTCCAGCAAGCCGTTGAAATTCCTACAAAAGTGATGTCACGGCGTTGACACAACCTTAAACGGGCAGGTTAACCATGACCATGGCGGAAATAAGAATCACAAAAGCCCGGCGCAAGACGCCGAGCTCTTCATAAACTGATTTTTATTTAGCCGGCTTAGGCCGAAAGGGCCTTCACACGCTGCGCCAGACGCGAGACCTTGCGCGATGCCGTGTTGGCATGCAGCACGCCCTTGGTGGCGGCCCGCATCAGTTCGGGCTGAGCTGCCTTTAGGGCGGCGGCGGCGGCGGTCTGATCGCCCGATGCGATCGCCTCTTCAACCTTGCGGACGAAACTGCGGACGCGCGAACGACGAGCCTTGTTCACTGCGGTACGGCGTGCGATCTTGCGGGTCGCCTTTTTCGCCGAAGTTGTATTGGCCATTGATGCCTCTCTTCGAAAACTGACATGAACTCCGCCTTCGCCGTGCCGGGTCACTGCGACCTGTCATCCAAGCAATTCGGGAGCGTTCGCGGAAAGCCTTGGAGAGGCGTTCCAGACTGAGGGCGGCGTATAGCGGGAAACAGCACTGACGTCAACGCGCAATTTGCGAAAAGCTTGCCTCGCCTCACCTGTGTTTGAATTCGGCCTTGCGCTTTGCGACGAAGGCGGACATCCCTTCCTTCTGGTCTTCGGTGGCGAAAAGCGATTGGAAAAGCCGGCGCTCGAAGCGCAGGCCTTCTGCAAGCGTCACCTCCAGCGAGCGGTTGACCGCCTCCTTGGCCATCATCACTGCGGGCAGCGATAAGGAGGCGATCTTCTCAGCCGCCCCGATCGCCTCTTCCATCAGCTTGTCCGGCGCGACGACGCGGGCGACGAGCCCTGCCCTTTCGGCCTCGGCTGCATCCATCGTGCGGCCTGTCAGGATGAGATCCATGGCCTTTGCCTTGCCGACGGCGCGGGTCAGGCGCTGCGACCCGCCCATACCGGGAATGACGCCGAGGGTGATTTCCGGCTGGCCGAATTTCGCGGTTTCCGAGGCTATGATGAAGTCGCACATCATCGCGAGCTCGCAGCCTCCGCCAAGCGCAAAACCGGACACGGCCGCGATCATCGGCTTGCGGGCGGCGGCTACGTGCTCCCAGCCGCCGAGGAAGTCGCCGAGATAGCTTGCGACGAAATCGAGCGATTGCATCTCCTTGATATCGGCGCCGGCGGCAAACGCCTTTTCCGAGCCGGTGATGACGATCGCGCCGACATTTCCATCCGCATCTAAGGCTTTCAAGGCCGCATCGAGTTCGCGCATCAGCACGGAGTTCAGAGCATTCAGCGCCTGCGGGCGGTTGAGGGTTATCACACCCACCCGCCCGCGCGTCTCGACCAACAGGGTCTCATAACTCATTCTCGTGTCCTCCACTTCAACGCTATTTCTGGCAGCGCGGGCAATAAAAGGTCGAGCGCCCCGCCTGAACGATGCGAGCGACCGTACCGCCACAACCGGGCATGCGGCAAGCCTCGCCCTCCCGGTCATAGACGGAAAAGGCATGCTGGAAATAGCCGAGGCTGCCATCGGCCCGGATATGGTCCTTGAGCGAGGAGCCACCGGCAGCGATCGCGTCCGCGATCACGGCCCGGATCGCCTCCACGAGGAGAAAAAGAGGCTTTCTCGGGCCACCTCGTTTGTCGACCAGCGTGCCGGCTGGCCTTGCCGGCGCGAGGTGGGCGCGCCAGAGCGCCTCGCACACATAGATATTGCCGAGCCCCGCGATTGTCCTCTGGTCGAGAAGCGCCGCTTTCAAGGGCTGCACCTTGCCGGCAAAGCGCGTCGCGAGGTAAGCGCTATCAAGCGCATTGCCCGTCGGCTCCTCGCCGAGCTCACGAAAGAAGGCGTGTTCGGCGATCGTGTCGCGTCGTGCCAGGTCCATGAAGCCGAACCGGCGAGGGTCGTTGTAGATCACCCGCGCCGAGCCGGCTTCCCCATCGAGGTGGAAGACCACGTGGTCGTGCTTTTCGTCCTTGCCGCGCGGGTGATGAACGGCACCCGGCGCCTTGGGAGCGGCGCCAGCCTCGATGCGGAACGACCCGGACATGCCGAGGTGGGCGATGATCACATCGCCGCCCTCGAGATCGATCATCAGATATTTGGCGCGGCGCGACAGCGCGAGGATGCGGCGGCCGGAAACGGCCGCCGCAAAGTTTTCGGGGAAGGGAAAGCGCAGATCCGGCCGGCGCAGTTCGGCGCGCACCAGAAGCGCCCCTTCCATTGTCGGCGCCAATCCCCGCTTTACCGTTTCGACCTCGGGCAATTCCGGCATCGGCCGTCTTCCTTTATCCTCTTTTCATTCCGCCCGCATACATGCATTCCCATCTCAGGAGCGATGACCTATAGGTGCGCTATGCCGCAGCCGGAAACCCGTCGCTGAGATAGCGCGGATCGGGCGATTTCGCTATGGTGCCGGCGCATTGGGTTGAAGTGGAGTTTTTTCGATGACAGACGAGCGCGTGTCGGCGAGTGGCGGGATGGAGACCTCTTTCGGTTTCCGCGAAGTCGGCGCAGGCGAGAAGCAGCCGCTCGTCAACGATGTCTTTCACAAGGTTGCAAAACGCTACGACGTCATGAACGACGTGATGTCGGCCGGCCTCCACCGGGTCTGGAAGGATGCGATGATCGCCGCGCTCAATCCGCCGCGGCGGGAGGGCTACCGGATGCTCGATGTCGCCGGCGGCACCGGCGACATCGCCTTCCGCATCGTGGAAGCCTCCGGCCGCAAGGCGCATGCGACCGTGCTCGACATTAACGGCTCGATGCTCGCCGTCGGCGCCGAGCGCGCTCGGAAGAGAGGACTCACCGCCAATCTCGAATTCGTCGAGGCCAATGCCGAGGACCTGCCTTTCTCCGACAATTCCTTCGATGCCTATACGATCGCCTTCGGCATCCGCAACGTGCCGCGCATCGAGGTGGCGCTGAAGGAAGCCTATCGGGTGCTGAAGCGCGGCGGCCGGCTCCTGGTGCTCGAATTCTCCGATGTCGAGATGCCGCTGCTCGACCGCTTCTATGATGCCTGGTCCTTCCACGCGATTCCGAAATTCGGCAAACTCATCACCGGCGACGACGCGCCCTATCAGTATCTGGTCGAGTCGATCCGGAAATTCCCGAACCAGCGCGATTTCGCTACCATGATCCGGAATGCAGGCTTCTCGCGCGTCGCCTTTACCAACTATACCGGCGGCATCGCGGCGCTGCAT
Source organism: Sinorhizobium sp. (assembly GCA_031178305.1). Classification (GTDB taxonomy): domain Bacteria; phylum Pseudomonadota; class Alphaproteobacteria; order Rhizobiales; family Rhizobiaceae; genus Sinorhizobium. Next base: position 5,228 of record JAPSJG010000133.1, on the reverse strand, counting down.
TCCGGCTGGAAAATCTGACCGCATGAGCACGCCCGGAGCATATTTGCGTCTCGTGCGGATCGGCTGGGTGCTCGCGCGCGAGGGCGTGTATGCCGCGATCCCCTCCGAGCACCTTCCCCCATCCGCCCGTTTCGCGCAGAAGCTGGTAAGCCTGCTTGCGCGTCGCAAGGCCCGATTCGAGGAGCGCAGCGGCCGGCTTGCCCGCGCGGTCGAGCGGCTCGGCCCCTCCTATGTCAAGATCGGCCAGTTCCTGGCGACGCGGCCGGACGTCGTCGGCGCGGAGATCGCCGCCGACCTGTCGCTGCTGCAGGACCGGATGGAGACCTTTCCGCAAAGCGCGGCCAAGGCGGCGATCGAAGGTTCGCTCGGCCGCAGCGTCGAATCGCTGTTCGTCGAATTTTCCGAGCCGCTGGCGGCTGCGTCGATCGCCCAGGTCCATCACGCCGTCGTCATGCGCGACGGCCGGCGGGAGCGGGTGGCGGTCAAGGTGATTCGGCCCGGCGTGCGCCAACGCTTCGCCGCCGACATCGAGGCGATGTACCTCGTCTCCCGCATGCAGGAGCGTTTCCTTGCCTATACCCGCCGGCTGAAGCCGGTGGACGTGACCCGAACGCTCGAGCAGACGACGAAGATCGAGATGGACCTGCGGCTGGAAGCGGCAGCGCTTTCGGAACTCGCCGAAAACACGAAGGAGGATTCCGGCTTCCGGGTCCCTGAGGTCGATTGGGAGCGAACCGGGCGCGATGTCGTAACCATGGAATGGATCGACGGGATCAAGATGTCGGATATCGAAGGGCTGAAAGCTGCCGGCTACGATCTCAACACGCTCGCCGAAACGCTGATCCAGTCCTTCCTGCGGCATACCTTGCGCGACGGCTTCTTCCACGCCGACATGCACCAGGGCAACCTGTTCGTCGATGAAGCTGGCCATATCGTGGCCGTCGACATGGGCATTGTCGGCCGGCTCGGCAAGAAGGAACGTCGCTTCCTCGCCGAAATCCTATACGGCTTCATCATGCGCGACTATCAGCGCGTCGCCGAGGTGCATTTCGAGGCCGGGTACGTACCGTCCCATCACGATACCGCAAGCTTCGCCCAGGCGATCCGCGCCATCGGGGAGCCGATCCACGGCCAGCCCGCCGAGACGATCTCGATGGCGAAGCTCTTGACGCTGCTCTTCGAGGTGACTGAACTCTTCGACATGCAGACGCGGCCTGAACTCGTGATGCTGCAAAAGACGATGGTCGTCGTCGAGGGCGTCGCGCGCACGCTCAATCCGCGCTTCAATATGTGGCGGGCCTCGGAGCCGGTCGTCGGCAAGTGGATCCGCGATAATCTCGGGCCCAAGCGCGTCGTCTCCGATCTGCGGGACGGCTTGCATGCTGCGCTCCGCGTTGCCGAAGCCGTCCCGGAAATCGCGGCTCGCACGGAGCGCTTCTCGAACGACATCATGGCGATGAGCGAAAACGGCCTGCGCTTCGATCGTGAGACTGCGGAGAGGATCGGCAAGGCGGAAGCGCGCCATACGCGCTCGGGTCGCGTCGCACTCTGGGTCATCGCGGCCGCGCTCGTCTATATCGCCTGGCGGCTTGCCTGAACGAATTCGCTTAGCGCCGATTGCCCCTAGCCCTCTCCCCCGCCTGGGACTAGCGGGCGCGGCTGCGGGCCGCCAATCGAGTTCGCAGCACTTTGATCTGCCGCATTGGCGCGGATGCACTCGCGTGCGTTCGCGACGCCGCTCTATCCCTTTGTTTTTGCCGCATTTGTGCGACGTCAGGTGATTCTATCTTGCTGCAAAATGCTCTAAATCGGTTCCGATTTCGAGAATCATGCAGTAGGGTCGCGGGAAGAACGGGAGCGGCGACAAGCCGAAGCGGAATGACATTGTCGGGCAAGCGTATCCTTCTCATCATCTCCGGCGGGATCGCGGCCTATAAGAGCCTCGACCTCATCCGGCGGCTCCGCGAGCGGGGCGCGACGGTCCGGCCGGTGATGACGGCGGGGGCGCAGCAATTCGTGACGCCGCTTGCCGTTGGGGCGCTTTCCGCCTCCCATGTCTTCACCGATCTCTTCTCACGCGAGGACGAGCAGGACGTCGGGCATATCCGGCTCGCGCGGGACTGCGATCTCGTCGTCGTCGCGCCAGCAACGGCTGATCTCATGGCAAAGATGGCCAATGGCCATGCGGACGACCTCGCCTCGACGATTCTGTTGGCAACCAACCGGCCGGTAATCGTGGCACCGGCCATGAACCCGAGGATGTGGACCCATCCCGCAACACGCCGCAACCGGGCGGCGCTCACCGGCGACGGCATCCGCTTTGTCGGTCCCGCCTCGGGTGAAATGGCCGAAAGCGGCGAGGCCGGCGAAGGCCGGATGGCGGAACCGCTGGAAATCGCCGCCGTCGTAGAGGAATTGCTGAGCGAGGCAAAGCCGCTCGCCGGGCGAAAGGCCATCGTAACCTCCGGGCCGACGCACGAGCCGATCGATCCGGTGCGCTATATCGCCAACCGCTCCTCCGGCAAGCAGGGCCATGCGATTGCGGCCGCGCTCGCCCGGCTCGGGGCGGATGTCACGCTCGTCTCCGGCCCGGTGACGATCCCCGATCCCGCCGGCGTGCGGGTCGTCCAGGTCGAGCGCGCCGAGGAGATGCGCGATCAGGTACTCGCCGCCCTTCCGGCCGATATTGCCGTGATGGTCGCCGCCGTCGCCGACTGGCGTGTCGCCTCCGCCGCCGGCAACAAGATAAAAAAACGGCCGGGCGAGGCCCCTCCTCCGCTGCAACTGGCCGAGAACCCGGACATCCTAAAGACCATCGGGCACCATCGGGCTCGTCCAAAGCTGGTGATCGGCTTTGCCGCGGAAACGGAGAATGTAGCCGAGAACGGCCGCGCGAAACTCGACAAGAAGGGCGCCGATTACATCCTGGCGAACGACGTTTCGCCTGCGACCGGCATCATGGGCGGCGACCGCAATCGAGTGAGGCTGATCGGGCGCCAGGGCATAGAGGAGTGGCCGGAGATGGCCAAGGACGAGGTTGCCGAGAAGCTGGCGGCGCTGATTGCGGAAAAGCTTGCGGCCGACTTCTGACTTAGCGGGAATGAGGAAATGAGTGCGCGGTTTTCCGCCCGCATCCCGCGCGCTACGCTGACTTCCTAGGATCGGTCACGTTCAGGATTTTAGGTCGATCCGACCAATCATCGTGATCTAAGTGAGTTCCAGACCGGCTACGGCAGCCTTCAAAAGTGGCGCGACGGCAGGGCGCTCGCGAAACGGGGCCTCGGCAGAGCTGAAAAGACGCACGTCGACGCCGTTTTCGCCGACAATGACGGCGGAACCGTCCGGTATTTCCGCCCAGGCGTTGTCGTCGTTGAGGGGTTCCGAAACCAGGCAGTAACCGCCATCCGCCCCCATGGGCGCGGCGTAGAGCGTCGGGGCCTTTCGGTCGGAGGCATAGCGGACCGCGTAAAGATCCTGGCCGTTGGAGAAGGCGGCGGTGAAGCGAACGAGCACCGGGCGGCCCATATGCTGGGCGAGCCGTTCGACAAAGCCCAGCGTTCCGGCCATCGCACCGAGCGGATCACGGTCAAGGCCGAACTGCAGCGCCAGCAGGAAAAGTAGCTCCGAATCCGTGGTGCCGGTGCGCGCCGCATAAAGCTCGTCCTTGAGCATGTTCTCCATAGACCGGCGCAGATACTCGAAATCGCCGATCTGCCCGTTGTGCATGAAGCACCAGCGGCCATGGACGAAGGGGTGGCAATTGTCACGCCGCGTGCCGCCGCCGGTCGCCGCACGAACATGGGCGAGGAAGAGGCGCGAGCGGATCTGTCTCGCTAGGCTTTTCAGGTTGCAGTCGGACCAGGCGGGCAGGATGTCGCGATAGCGGCCCGGTTCAGGACGATCGCCATACCAGGCGATGCCGAAGCCGTCGCCATTTGTCGCCGTCTTGGCCCGCGTCGCGCAATGAGACTGTTCGATCAGCGAATGTGCCGGCGACGTGACAAGTTCTTCGAGATAGAGCGGTTCTCCGCGATAGGCTGCCCAACGGCACATGCGACAATCACTCCGGCATGCGGATATCGTTCAATCCACGCGTTCATTCCGATTGAAGCGGACTGCGGGCGGACGACCGCCGCATACTTTTCCTCGTCCTGCTCGCTGCGATTCGTCAAACCAGGGTTGTCGCCATATTCCAAGGGAACATGGTAAAAATGCGTTAACGATTCCCGGTCTGCGTGATGGCGCCGGATGACATGCGGTATTGCTTCGCCCGAGAACGGCCGTTTCGAACAAATATTCCATATTGACAACTTTCGTACAGTTCATTTCATTCCCCCCAATGATCAGGGCGAAGGCCCGGGAGGAGAACATGAGCGACAAACGCAGATTGGGCGTCGGCCTGATCGGCACGGGCTTCATGGGCAAGGCTCACGCACTCGGCTTCACGATTGCGGCACGGGTCTTCGACCTGCCATTCGAGTTGGACTTGGTCTCCGTGGCGGACGTGACCGCCGAGAGCGCCGAGACTGCACGGGCGCGGCTCGGCTTTCTCAAGGCGACCGCCGATTGGCGCGAACTCCTGACCGACCCCGCTATCGACATCATCGACATCACCACGCCGAACCTGCTGCACAAGGAGATGGCGCTCGCGGCCATCGCCCATGGCAAACATGTCTATTGCGAAAAGCCGCTGGCACCGACGGTCGCCGACTGTGCCGAGATGGTCGCGGCCGCCGAAAGGGCCGGCGTCGTCACTCAGGTCGGTTTCAACTATCTGAAAAACCCGCTGATCTTCCTCGCGAAGGACATCATCGAAAGCGGCGAGATCGGCGAAATCCGCTCGTTCCGCGGCGTTCACGCGGAAGATTTCATGGCGGATGCCAACATTCCGTGGGCCTGGCGCCTCGATCCGCGCAGCGGCGGCGGCGCGCTCGCAGACATCGGCAGCCACATCATAGCCTGCATGCGCCACCTCGTCGGCCCGATCAAGTCCGTACTTGCCGAGACCGTCATCCATATCCCCGAACGTCCCGTCGCGCCCGGCGCGGCCGAGACCCGCACCGTCGAAGTGGACGACATCGCCCGCGCCTTCGTCCGCTTTGAAAACGGCGCGAGCGGCAGCTTCGAGGCAAGCTGGATCGCCACCGGCCGCAAGATGCAGCATGATTTCGAGATCTACGGCTCCAAGGGCAGCATCGTCTTCACCCAGGAACGGTTGAACGAAATCA
>JAPSJG010000132.1 GCA_031178305.1 Sinorhizobium sp. | reverse complement strand
CCAGCAAGAAGGTTGCCGCAATCTGCGACAATCCCCCGACCAGCGCCCAGAGGAAAAAGGTACCGTTCGGGACCGGCAGGCTGCGCCCGGCCCACACCAACAGGGCCAAATACAGGAACGCAAAAGGAAGGCCGAAGCCGAAACGCACGAAGGTGGCGCCGGTCGTGCCCATGACGCCTTTCAGGTGCTTCTGCATGGTGGAGCGGACATTCTGCAGAAAAGCCGCGGCGATGGTGATGAGAACCCAGGTTTCCATAAAAGCCCTCTGGAGCGATGTGCTCACATGCGTTCGCACTGCCGCGCACACCTTTTTTCCGCAATTTCGCGACATCAGGTGATGCCACTTGACTGCAAAATGCTCTAACACGAGCGGGAGCGGCAAACCATCCGCAACCGCGGGTGGCGGCGAAGAATTCCGTTTTCCTTCGCAAGCCGCCCGTGGCATAAGGCAGCCATGAAGAAGCTCGATCGCCTGCCGACCCACGCCGAATTCGCCCACGTCTCAAACTGGGTCTTCGACCTCGACAACACGCTTTATCCGCACCACGTCAATCTCTTCGCCCAGATCGACCGCAACATGACCGCCTATGTCGCCGAACTCTTGTCTCTCGATCCGGCGGAGGCGAAGAAGCTGCAGAAGGCCTATTATCGGGATCACGGCACGACGCTCCAGGGGCTGATGCTCCACCACGGCGTTGACCCGAACGATTTTCTCGAACGCGCGCACGCGATCGATTATACCGTCGTGCCGACGAACCCCGAACTCGGGGAGGCGATCAAGGCATTGCCTGGACGCAAGTTCATCTTCACCAATGGCAGCGTCGCCCATGCGGAGATGACGGCGCGTGCGCTCGGCATCCTCGACCACTTCGATGACATCTTCGATATCGTTGCCGCCGACTTCGTGCCGAAGCCGGCCGACACCACCTATGACAAGTTCATGAGCCTGCACCGGGTGGATACGCAGAACGCGGTGATGTTCGAGGACCTGCCCCGCAACCTGATCGTGCCGAAGGCGCTCGGCATGACGACGGTGCTCCTGGTGCCGCGCAATTTCGAATATGAATTCGTCGAGGCCTGGGAGACGTCGAGCGATGCGGATGAGCAGATCGACTATGTCACCGAGGACCTGACGGGATTTCTGCGTCGCGTCGTTGCTGTCGCATAGGGATCAAAGCGGGAGAGGCTCCCGCTTTGGATCACGATGATTGCAGGTCGGATCGACCTAAAATCACGAACGTAAAGTCAGCACGGGATGCGGGTGGAAAACCGCGCATATTTCCCTCACCCCGCGCTATCGCCTGCCCGACGCCATCGGCAGGGACCGAGGATCCACGGTCTCGTAGAAGCGGGCAATAATGTCCCAGGCCTGTTCCGCAGTTTCGACGAAATGCACGAGATCGATGTCGTTCGGCGCGATCGTGCCGAACTCTGCGAGCGCCTCGAAATTGATGATCGAGCGCCAGAACTTCTCGCCGAAGAGCAGCAGTGGCACGAGCGCCAGCCGCCCCGTCTGCATCAGCGTCATCGTTTCGAACAGTTCGTCGAGCGTCCCGAAACCGCCGGGGAAAACCGCCACCGCCTTGGCGCGCAGCAGGAAGTGCATCTTCCGGATGGCGAAATAGTGAAAGTTGAACGACAGTTCCGGCGTCACGTAACGGTTCGGCGCCTGCTCGTGGGGCAGGACGATATTGAGGCCGATCGACGGGGCTCCGGCATCCGCTGCGCCGCGATTGCCCGCCTCCATTACGCCCGGGCCGCCGCCGGTGACGACGACATATTCCTTGTGACCGAGCTTGGCGGACTGTTCGGAGCACAGCCGGGCGAATTTTCGCGCCTCTGTATAATAGACCGACGCCGCTTCGAGGTTCATCCGCTGCGTCTCGTTCTTCGCCGCCCAGGCAGCGCCGCCGGGCTCTGGAATACGCGCGCCGCCGAACATGACTACGGTCGAGTTGATGCCGCGCTCCGCGAGCATCATCTCGGTCTTCAGCAGCTCGAGCTGCAGGCGCACCGGCCGCAATTCCTCCCGACAAAGGAAATCATCGTCAATATAGGCGAGACGGTAGGTCGGCGAGGCGGATTGTGGCGTCAGTGGAACAGTCGAGGCGCGCTGCCTGCTTTGCTGACTGTCCGCCAGCGGATCCCAAACCCCACCCCTGCGTCGCAGGGCGCGCTTCTTCATGCGTCCCATATTTAGCTTTCCCGTCCACTCCGGACTATGTCCGGATACCTCCTGTTGTGTTTTCCCGGCAATAGAGGCGTCTCTCTGCCGGAAACGCGCCCAGTTGCCAAGCCCCGTCGCAAAAGCAAGGTCGAAAAGCCTTCAACTTTGCTAGATCAGGCTTTCGCAGCACCCGGCCGGGGCTCATTCTTTAGCAGACAGCCGCGGCACTTCGAATTGCTGCGTAACGCCTCAAACCGGTTCCGATTCGATGCGTTATGCAGTAGAGCTTCAACGATAACCGCCGAACTTTAAGGAATTCCGATGACCAACCACGACCTCGCCTCCCTGTCGCAGACCATCGAAACCGCCTTCGAAGAGCGTGAGACGATCAATACCGGCACACGCGGTGCCGTTCGCGATGCCGTGGAAGCGGCGCTCAACCTTCTCGACAGTGGCAAGGTGCGGGTCGCCCAGCGCGGCGAGGACGGTACCTGGACGGTCAATCAGTGGCTCAAGAAAGCCGTTCTTCTCTCGTTCCGGCTGAATCCGATGGAACTCGTGAGGGGCGGCCCGGGCGAATCGGTCTGGTGGGACAAGGTGCCCTCGAAATTCGACGGCTGGAGCGTCAACGAGTTCGAGAAGGCTGGCTTCCGCGCCGTGCCGAATTGCGTAGTCCGCCGGTCCGCCTATGTCGCGCCCAACGCGGTCCTGATGCCCTCCTTCGTCAATCTCGGCGCCTATGTCGGCGAAGGCACGATGGTCGACACCTGGGCGACTGTCGGCTCCTGCGCGCAGATCGGCAAGAACGTGCACCTTTCCGGTGGTGTCGGGATCGGCGGGGTGCTCGAGCCGATGCAAGCAGGGCCGACTATCATCGAGGATAATTGTTTCATCGGCGCCCGCTCCGAGGTTGTCGAAGGCTGCATCGTCCGCGAGGGCTCGGTTCTCGGCATGGGCGTCTTCATCGGCAAGTCGACCAAGATCGTCGACCGTGCGACCGGCGAGGTGATGTATGGCGAAGTGCCGCCCTATTCGGTCGTCGTCGCCGGCTCCATGCCGTCCGGCTCGACCATGGCCAACGGCCAGCCGGCGCCGAACCTCTATTGCGCCGTGATCGTCAAGCGGGTCGACGAAAAGACCCGCTCGAAAACGGGCATCAACGAACTGCTCCGGGACTGACCATGGCCGAGAAGGGGCGGCCAAGCATGACCTGGCTGTTCTTCAGCCCGTCCGGCCGGATCGGCCGGCTGCCCTTTTTCCTCTCCTGGCTCTTCTGGCTCTTCGCCGGCGGGTTACTGCTTGCGCAGGTGTTGAAATACGAGGGGCAGGACGCGCCTCTGGCGCTCTGGACGCTGGCGCTGATCGCTTCCGGTTTAGTGTCCACGGTCTCCCTCGTCATGCTGGCGATCAAGCGCCTGCACGATATCGGCTATCCCGGTCCTCTGGCACTCTGCCTGTTCATTCCGGTCTTAAGCCCCATCGTCTTCATTGCGCTTTGCCTGTGGCCGGGCACGAAAGGCGCGAACGAATTCGGCGGGGACCGCAACGCCCCTGGACGTTAGAGCATTTGCAGTCAGGTGGGATCACCTGACGCAGCGCCAATGCGGCAAGATCAAAGGATAGAGCGGGGGCGCGAACGCATGTGAGCGCATCCCGCTCCAGACGAGCCCCTGTACATTCCTGCTTCCAGCGCGTATGTAGCGGCGCAATTGAACTGGCCGCGACGTGTTGGCCGCGGCAATCGACGCCTGATGACGACCTGTTCGAGGGTCCTCGTCTCTCGGCGCGAAGACCGAAATCCGAAAGACGAGACATGACAAAGTTCCAAGGGATCGCGCCGGCGATCGCCGAGGCGTTGGCAAAACGCGGCTACGAGACACTGACTCCCGTCCAACAGGCGATGCTCGACCCGGCGCTCGATGGTGCGGACGCGCTGGTTTCCGCCCAGACCGGTTCCGGCAAGACCGTGGCCTTCGGCCTGGCGATGGCGCCGACCTTACTTGGCGGAATCGGGCAATTCGATGCCGCCGGTGCGCCGCTGGCGCTCGTGATCGCGCCGACGCGCGAACTGGCGCTGCAGGTCAAGCGCGAGCTCGAATGGCTCTACGCTTTGGCGGGCGCGACCATTGCGTCCTGCGTCGGCGGCATGGATATCCGCAGCGAGCGACGGGCGCTCGAACGCGGCGCCCATATCGTCGTCGGCACACCCGGGCGGCTCTGTGACCATATCCGCCGCGATTCCCTCGATATATCGGCGCTCCGCGCCGTGGTGCTCGACGAAGCGGACGAGATGCTCGATCTCGGATTCCGCGACGATCTGGAATTCATCCTGGAAGCGGCACCAGCCGAGCGCCGGACGCTGATGTTCTCGGCAACCGTGCCGCGGGCGATCGCGGCGCTCGCCAGGAATTACCAGCGCGATGCCGTGCGCATCGGCATCGCCTCGGAAGAGAAGCAGCATGGCGACATCGAATACCGCTCACTGCTCGTCGTCCCCAGCGACCGGGAGAACGCCATCATCAACCTGCTGCGGTACTACGAGGCGCGAAACGCCATCGTCTTCTGCTCGACGCGGGCGGCGGTCAACCACCTGACGGCCCGCTTCAACAATCGCGGTTTCTCGGTGGTGGCCCTTTCGGGTGAGCTCAGCCAGAATGAGCGCACCCATGCCCTCCAGTCGATGCGCGACGGCCGCGCCCGGGTCTGCATCGCTACGGACGTTGCGGCTCGCGGCATCGACCTGCCGGGCCTGGAGCTCGTCATCCACGCCGATCTGCCCAACAATCCGGAGACGCTGCTGCATCGCAGCGGCCGCACTGGTCGGGCCGGCCAGAAGGGCGTGAGCGCGCTGGTCGTTCCGGTCAACCTACGGCGGAAAGCCGAGCGGCTGCTGGATGGCGCACGTGTCACCGCGACCTGGGCGAAGCCACCGTCCGCCGACGAGGTTACGCGCCGGGACGAGGAGCGTCTCCTCGCCGACGCCGCTTTTGACGAGCCGTTGCGCGAAGACGAACAGGCACTCGTGCAGGCGCTGCTCGACCGCCACGGTGCAGAAAGACTGGCCGCGGCTTGCGTGCGCCAGTTCCGCGCCAGCCGATCCGCACCGGAGGAGCTTTCCGAGGTCTCCCTTGCCGATGCCCGCAAGAAAGACCGGCGGGACGGGTCCGCTCCGCTGCGCGAAGACATGGCGCCCGTTCGACCAGATTTCCCCGACGGCCGCTGGTTCTCGCTTTCCGTCGGACGCAAGCAGAAAGCCGAACCGCGCTGGCTGATCCCCATGCTCTGCCGCCATGGCGGCCTCGCAAAGCGCCAGATCGGCGCGATCCGCCTGCAGCCGCAGGAAACCTATGTCGAACTCTCGGCCGAAGGCGCGGAGCGGTTACTCGCGGCCATCGGCCCCAGCCGCACGCTGGAAAAAAGCATCCGCGTTACGCCACTCGACGGCGCGCCGGACTTTTCTCAGTCGCGGCCTGACAAGGCCGGGTTCGCGAGCAAGGGGCCGCGACCGGAGGGAGCGACGTCAGAGCGCGAGAGACCCAAGAGCAAATTCGAGAAGAAGCCTGCCTTCGCCTCGGATGCGCCTCGCGAGAAGCGGGACGAGAAGCCCTGGAGCAAGCAGAAGGGAAAGGCCGGTCCGAAGAAGGAAGCCGACGGCCCCAAGCAGAAGGCCAAGCGCAATATTGCCAAGAAGCGGCCGGCCTGATCTCAAAATGCGCAGCGATTTTGCGACAACGAAACGCATAGAAATGCCGGCAAAGCGCGCCGCTGAATTCGTATTGGTGCCCCTCACCCCAGCCCTCTGCCCGCAGCGGCAAGTAAGGGGCGTCAGCTTAACTCGCCATTCATCTGCGATTGCGCCACCACTTTCACCACCCAGTCCGCAAAGACACGCAGGCGGCTGCTCAGGTGCCGGTTCGGCGGATAGACGAGATAGATGGGTGTCGGATCGATCTCCCAGTCGGTCAGGACAGGAACGAGCGTTCCGTCGCTGAGGTCGTCCCGCACCATGAAGAGGGGCGCCTGGATGATGCCGAAGCCCGCCCGCGCGGCGGCGAGATAGGTCGTCGACTCGTTGGCCGCCACCGTATAGCGACCGTTGACCTCGATCTCCTCGTTCCCGCGCCGGAAATGGAACGGCATCTGCTGGCCCGACTTCGGCAGGAAATAGCCGACGACATAGCAATTTTTCTCGAGATCCGTCGGGTGTTGCGGAACCGCGTGGCGCGCGAGAAAGTCCCGCGACGCGCAGGATATGAACTTCATTTCCGTGATGCGGCGGGCAATCAGCGACTGGTCGCTCAGGGTGCCGGCCCGGATGGCGCAGTCAACGTTCTCGGCGAGATAATCGACAGTGCGGTCGGAAACGCCGAGATCGATCTGGATATCCGGGTATTTCCTATGAAACTCCGGCAGCGCCGGAATGATGATCAGATTGGCGAAGGCGCTCGCCGTTTCGACACGCAGCCGCCCTTTAGGCAAGCTCTGGGCACTCGAGAGGCTGCCGTCCAGTTCGTCGAGATCGGAGAGGAGGCGAGCCGCACGTTCGTAATAGAGCGCACCATCGGGCGTCACCAGCACCCGCCGCGTCGTACGGTTCAGGAGCTTGGTCCTCAGATGCGCCTCCAGGCCCTGGATCAGGTTGGTGACCGTTGCCTTCGGCATGTTGAGCGAAGCGGAAGCCCGGGTGAAATTTCCGGTCTCAACCACCCGGAGGAACACGCGCATGGCCGTGAGCTGGTCCATTTTCAATAACCAAATTGTTCAAATTGCCGAATAGTGTAGTCAAATCCCACGGACTATTCCAAACGGAAGACAATGATATGGTGGGGGCGTCGCGGGTCATCCCTCATCTAGGAATTCACCCGCCGCGGAGACAAGAGATGGAGACGCATTTTACCGAAGAGATGATGCAGACGAGTCGCGGCTCGTGCTGCGCACGCGTCTATCGCGGTGAGTCCTTGCTCGTGCCACCGCCGGTCGTGCTCCATCTCCACGGCGGAAGTTTCGTTGGAGAATCGGTCGCCGCAGGGGAAAAGGTCGCGAATGCATTGGCGGCCGCCGGTGCCGTCGTCGTCTCGCCGGACTATTCCTCCGCCTGCCTGAACCCGTTTCCGGCGGCGATCGAGGCCGCCTATTCAATGCTTTCATCCATGCGCAGCCGCTGCCCTCAGTTCGCGCATAGGAAATCGATGCTTTTCGTCGCGGGCGAAGAAGCGGGCGGCAACATTGCGGCCGGCCTGGCGCTGATGGCACGCGATCAGTTCCTCACCGACCTCAAAGGGCAGATCCTGCTCTCGCCGCTGCTCGACCCGTGTTTGGCGACGCCCTCGTTCCGCAAGTTCTGTCCGCAGAGTTCGGTGCAGTCGATCGCCGAGGGCTGGCAGCAATATCTCGGCGAAGGGAGCGGCCTGACCCACCCCTATGCGGCACCCGGCCATTGCACGCGACTTGGCGGCCTCGTTCCGGCGCTCGTGATCACCAGCGAGGAATGTCCGATGCGCGACGAGACCGAGGCTTATGCCAGACGCCTGCGCGAGGCCGGCGTTCCAGTCGAGTTGCATGTTCTGGTTGGGCGCGCCGCCTGGATTCCAGCGAACACGGCCGCGCAGGATAACTGGCCCGCGCAGGAAAGAATCATTTCCGGCCTTTTCTCCCGCTTCTTCCAGGCGGCGGGGGCGAAGCCGGTCAAACAGTAAACAGAGCACAAGAGCCGGTTCCCAACCGGCGAGGAGAAAACATGACATCGACCATTGCCCGCCGGGCCCTGTGGGGCGCCGGCCTCAGTATTCTATTGTCTCTCGCCGGCGGAACTGCCGTCGTCTTCGGCCTGCCCGCCCAATCGCAAGCTGATGCCGCAGCCGAGGCCGCGGCACCCGCGGCAGTTCCGGTTTCCGTCGCCAAGGCGGAAACGCGCCGGATCACCACCTGGGAGAGTTTCTCGGGCCGTCTCGAGGCGATCGAGCGTGTCGAGGTTCGCCCCCGCGTCGGCGGCGCGATCCTAAGCGCGCATTTCCGCGAAGGCGCTCTCGTCGACAAGGGCGATCTGCTCGTGACGATCGATCCAGAGCCTTACGCTGCCGCCGTCGAGCGCGCCGAGGCGGACGTCGCAGCGGCGGAGGCGCGGGTCGCGCTCGCGAAAACCGAACTCGATCGCGGCCGCAAGCTCGTGGCCACCAGCGCGATACCGCAAAGCGGAGTCGACCAGAGGCTGAGTGCCTATGACGAGGCACAGGCGAATGTCCGCTCGGCCAAGGCCGCGCTCCGCTCGGCACGCCTGGATCTGCAATATACGGAGGTGCGGGCGCCGATCACCGGACGCGTCGGCGCGCTCGCGGTGACGGCCGGCAATCTCGTTTCCGCCGGCGCCGCCTCGCCCGTGCTGACGACCATCGTTTCGATCGACCCTATCTATGCGAGCTTCAACGTCAACGAGGAAGTCGTCGCCGCCGCGCTCGCCAAGCTTTCCGCCTCGGCTGCCACGGATTCGATCGAACGCATTCCGGTCCAGATCGGCACCGCTGCCGACGAAGGTACCCCGATCGAAGGCCATATCCAGCTGATCGATAACGAGGTGGATGCCGCGACCGGCACGATTCGCGTCCGTGCAGCACTCGAGAATGCCGGCGGCCGGCTGATTCCCGGACAGTTTGTTCGCATCCGCATCGGCGATCCGGCGCCGGCGGATAAGCTGGTGATCAGCGATCGCGC
>JAPSJG010000559.1 GCA_031178305.1 Sinorhizobium sp. | reverse complement strand
ACCGCGAAGTGGTCCGCATCAAGTTCGATCCCGCCCGAGTCTCCTATGCGGAACTCGTCAACATCCTGCTCCGCACTACGGATCCGACGGATGCCGGCGGGCAGTTCTGCGATCGCGGCTTTGCCTACACGACGGCGATCTATGCGCTCAACGAAGCCCAGGCGATGGATGCGAAGGCCGAGAAGATCAAGGCAGAGGCCGAGTTGGGGCGACCGATCGTCACGCCCGTAGAGGGGCCCGCCAGGTTCTGGCCGGCCGAGGAATATCATCAGGACTACGCGGCGCGAAATCCGCTTCGCTATTGGTATTACCGCAGCAGTTGCCTCCGAAACAGAACGGTCGAGGCGCTGTGGGGCGACCGCGCCTATGCCGGGGACAGGCACTGATGCTCGCCGCCCGGTCCGTCCTGCCCCGGCCGGGCTGACCCCATGCGTTTCCCATGTGCAACAGCCGTTGCAGAAATGCCTTGCCTTGATTTGTCAGGTGGATTTGCTGTAATTCGGCCCTTATTATCGCGTTGCATCATGATCTGCGAACAATAGCGGGGGTAAAGATATGCGGGTTTATCATGCGGCGGCGGGGCTTGTTGTTGTGCTCGCGCTTGCCGGATGCCAGAGAACATCCTTTGGTGGCTTCGGTTCTCAGGACATTTCCCGCGCTCCTGCGCCGCTGCAAGCGCAACCGGTGCCATCGGTCTCGTCCAGCCAGCTGCCGGATCCGACGACCAGCACTTCGCAGTTCCCGGCCGCGCCGACCGGCACGACGCCCGGCGGCGTGCCGGACGGCACCGAGGTTGCCGCGGCGAGCGCGCTGGACGTCACGAAGGAGTCGATGGTCGGAAGCTGGCGGGTCTCGAGCGCCGGCAGCTCGTGCGACATGTTCCTGACGCTGACCAATCTCGGCAGCGGCTCGCGCGGCGGCACCCGCGGCTGCGCCGGTGAGCTGACGACGATGGGTTCCTGGGAGGTGGCCGGCAAGCAGGTCGTGCTCAAGGACCGGAACGGCAATGCGATTGCGCGCCTCTACAAGACCGCGGACGCACGCTTCGACGGCTCGACCAATAGTGGACAGCCGGTCAGCCTCAGCCGCTAGGCGCCGACCCGTCCGGCCCAAGCGCCGGATACTCAGCGTCTGCAGGGGCGAGGCGCCGCACGGCCTCCCGCGCGTGGTTGCTTCGATCTGAGCCGGAAGCGCACCATGCACGAAGAATGATGTTGCAGCGCCCTTGCGTCTGAAAAGATGCATGGCGCTGCAGGAAGGCGGCCCCAGGCTCATGCGGATGCACCGTGCTCAATCCCGACGACAGTATTCTTCACAAACTCGAAACGCTCGTTGCAAGGGGCGAGCGTGAACATGATTCTGCTCAGGCCGCGGTCGCAAGGCGACTCGACCGTCTGACGGCGGAGCTGCTTGCCAGCCGCCCGTCGCGCAAGGCCAATGCGCTCGGCTGGCTCTTCGCCGCGCGCAAGAAGCACCAGGCAGCAGTCAAGGGGCTCTACATCCACGGAGGGGTCGGCCGCGGCAAGACCATGCTGATGGACATGTTCTTCGATGCGGTTCCCATTCAGCGCAAACGCCGTGCCCATTTCCATGAATTCATGGCCGATGTGCATGAACGCATCTACAGGCACAGACAGAAGCTCAAGAATGGCGGGACGAAACAGGCCGATCCCATTCCGCCGGTCGCCTCGGAACTCTTCGGGGAGGCGCGGCTTCTCTGCTTCGACGAATTCTCGGTGACCGATATTGCCGATGCTATGATCCTGGCGCGCCTCTTCGGCGAGCTCTTCGCCAAGGGCTGCGTCCTCGTCGCCACCTCCAATGTCGAGCCGTCGGAGCTCTATTGCGACGGGCTCAACCGCGGCCTCTTTCTTCCCTTCATCGAACTCCTGAAGGCGAATGCCGAGGTCATTTCGCTCGACACGGAGACGGATTACCGCCTCAGGAAAACGAACGGCCAGCCGGTCTGGCTGTCGCCGCTCGGGCCGGAAACGGAAGCCGCGATGGACCGCGCCTGGTACGTGGAGACGCGCG
>JAPSJG010000558.1 GCA_031178305.1 Sinorhizobium sp. | reverse complement strand
TGTGCAGGCGAATGACGGCGGTCTTCGTATGGGTATCGATATCGTCGGACTTGGCGTTCTGGTCCATGACGATCGACACCGAGCCGTTCGGCGAGATCACGTCCTTCACGAAGAAGGCGGTCTCGGATATCATCGGGCCCCAGCCGGCCTCGTACCAGCCGACCGAACCGTCGTCGAAGATGACCTGCAGGTGGCCGTAATTGTACATGTCGGCGGCGATCTCGTCCGAAAGTCTCAGGCCCATGCCGCGAACCTCAACCGGTTTCGCGTCAGTGATCTGGCACATGACGTCCACGTAGTGGACGCCGCAGTCGACGATGGGCGGCGTGGTCTGCATCAGCGATTTGTGCGTTACCCAGGTCGCGCCGCTCGACTGCTGGTTCAAGTTCATGCGGAACACATAGGGTGGCCCAAGCTTGCGCGCCTCGGCGATCAGCCGCATCCAGGAGGGATGGTGCCGGAGGATATAGCCGATGATCAGCTTGCGGCCATTGGCGCGGGCGCAGGCGACCACGCGTTCGGCATCGGCGATCGTGGTTGCCAGCGGCTTCTCGACGAAGACGTGGCAGCCGGCCTCCATGGCGGTCACCGCATAGGCCGCATGGCTGTCCGAATAGGTGTTGATCGAGCAGAGCTCCGGTCTGAATTCGAGAAGCGCTTCCGGGAGGGACGGGCGAATCTCGTAGCCGGCCAAGGATTGCGGCAGCTCGACCTTCGAGCGGTTGACGAGGCCGGCGATCTCGAAGCCGGGATTAGCGTGATAGGCGAGCGCATGGCTGCGGCCCATATTGCCGAGCCCGGCGACGAGGACGCGGATCGGGTTTGCGGAAGGGGTCATTTGACTGCTCCTGCCGTGATGCCGCGAATCAATTGACGCGAGAAGATGACGTAGAGGACGAGCACCGGGAAGATCGCCAGCGACAACGCCGAGAGCACGGCGTTCCAGTTGGTGACGAACTGGCCGATGAAGATCTGCGAGCCGAGCGTGATCGTCTTCGTCGATTCGGCCGGCGCGAGGATCAGCGGGAACCAGAGGTCGTTCCAGATCGGGATCATGGTGAAAACGGCGACCGTCGCCATGGCCGGCCGTATGAGCGGCAGCACCAGCCGGAAGAAGATCGCATACTCGGAAAGCCCGTCTATGCGCCCGGCATTCTTCAGGTCGTCGGAAACCGTGCGCATGAATTCCGACAGAATGAAGACCGCGAGCGGTAAGCCCTGCGCCGTATAGACGAGGACCAGCGCCGTCAGCGTGTTGACGAGGTTGGTCGCCACCATGCCCTGCAGGATCGCCACCGTTCCGAGCCGGATCGGGATCATGATGCCGAGCGCCAGATAGAGGCCCATCAGCGTATTGCCGCGGAAGCGGTATTCGGAAAGCGCGAAGGCGGCCATGGCGCCGAAGATGAGCACCAGCCCGATCGAGACGACCGTGACGACGACGCTGTTCTGGAAATAGCCGATGAAGTCGCCCTGTTTCAGCACCGTCTCATAGCCGATCAGGCTGAAAGTTTCGGGCGTCGGGACCGCCAAGGGCTCGCGGAAGATAGCATTGCGGCTCTTGAAGGAGTTGGCGATCGTCAGGAACACCGGAAACAGCGCGACAAGCGTATAGGTGATCAGCGCGAAATGGACGGCGCCGGTGCGGGCGAGGGAGGTACGTGCTTTCGACATTTTGATCCTCCTCAGAACTGGTAGCGGCGCATGCGGCGCTGGATAACGAAGAGGTAGAGCGAGACGCCGGCGAGGATGATCAGGAACATCACCGTTGCGATCGTCGCGCCCATCGAGCGGTCGCCGAGCTGGAGCTGGAAACCGAAGAAGGTGCGGTAGAGCAGCGTGCCGAGAATGTCGGTCGAGCCGTCGGGTCCCGCGAGCGCCCCCTGCACCGTGTAGATCAGGTCGAAGGCGTTGAAGTTGCCGACGAAGGTGAGGATCGAGACGATGCCGATTGCCGGCAGGATCAGGGGCAGCTTGATCTTCCAGAACTGGCTCCAGCCGGTGACGCCGTCGAGCTCGGCCGCCTCGATCACCTCGTC
>JAPSJG010000131.1 GCA_031178305.1 Sinorhizobium sp. | reverse complement strand
GCTTGAAGAGGCGCAAAAGGCTGCCAAGCAGCAGTAATTGCTCCCACTTTCAGCGAGATCTTCGACGCCCGGCTTCGTCCGGGCGTTTTTTCGTAAGTGCGGGATGATGCCGGTTGATCACCCGAATCCCGCGCCGGTGAAACCCGCCACACGAAAAGCAACATGAAAAAAGGTGCGAGCGGTTGACGCTCGCACCTGACGACCTTCGACCCGCACCGAAATCAACGGCTAATGCTTGTAGTTGATCTTCGGCTTGTAATGGCTGGTGTCGGCTCTTTCGAACAGCGCGTCTACCTGAGCGTGACGGATCGGCTGACCGCTGTCATCGGAGACGAGGTTCTGCTCCGAAACATAGGCGACATATTCGTTTTCGTCGTTCTCCGCGAACAGGTGATAGAAGGGTTGATCCTTGCTCGGCCGGATCTCCTGCGGAATTGCGCTCCACCATTCCTCGGTGTTCGCATATTCCGGATCGACGTCGAAGATGACGCCGCGAAACGGAAAGAACCGGTGACGAACTACCTGGCCGATTTCAAATTTCGCGTTTCTTTGTTTCATGACGCAACACATCCTTTCAGACCATTATCTGGGTTGTCGCATGTGGAACATCAATAGTTTCGCGAGTTCGGTGAACCAAATGCACATCGTCCAAGAGTGTGTAGCGGATGGATGGCGACGTGCACGAAAACAAGGATCTAGCGCGTTGCACTATATGTTCAATTGAGATGCGCTGAGAGCCTTTCCTGATCAAATGGAAACATTCTGCCGGAGCAGGTTTTCGTCAGGGCAGCGGCGATTGCCGAACGTCGTGCCCGGAGGTACGGCCAAGGCGATCGCCTCTGATCCTGCCGGAAAGATGCCCGGGTTGGCTGAAGCGGGGCGGCCAGTTTTCTCGGGTGGCTTGGACGTATGCTTGGGCTACGCCGCGCGCCAGCCGAGCAAACATTCCGTTCTGCTTGAGCCAACAGAGTTGTTTCCCTTTAACCACGCAAGGCTCTAGCGTTCACGCTGTCGCATTTGAGAAAAGGCGGGCTTCAACGAAACCCGCCTTTTTCGCTTCCCGTTCAATGCCGCGCCCGGCGCGGCCCCCCTTTAGACGGAGTAGTACATGTCGAACTCGACCGGATGCGGGGTCATCTCGAAGCGCATGACTTCCTGCATCTTGAGCTCGATGAAGGAGTCGATCTGGTCGTCGTCGAAGACGCCGCCGGCGGTCAGGAACTTGCGGTCCCTGTCGAGATTTTCAAGCGCTTCGCGCAGGCTGCCGCAGACGGTCGGAATTTTCTTCAGCTCCTTCGGCGGCAGGTCGTAGAGGTCCTTGTCCATGGCCTTGCCGGGATGGATTTTGTTCTTGATGCCGTCGAGACCCGCCATCAGCATGGCCGCGAAGGCGAGATAGGGGTTCGCGCTCGGGTCGGGGAACCGGATCTCGACGCGCTTCGCCTTCGGGTTGCTGCCGAACGGAATGCGGCAGGAGGCCGAGCGGTTGCGGGCGGAATAGGCGAGCAGAACCGGTGCTTCATAGCCCGGGACGAGGCGCTTGTAGGAGTTCGTCGAGGGGTTGGTGAAGGCGTTGATCGCCTTGGCATGCTTGATGATGCCGCCGATGAAGTAGAGGCAGCTTTCCGAAAGGCCGGCATACTCGTCGCCCGCGAAGGTCGGCTTGCCGTCCTTCCAGATCGACATGTGCACGTGCATGCCCGACCCATTGTCACCGAAGACCGGCTTCGGCATGAAAGTCGCGGTTTTGCCATAGGCGTTGGCGACCTGATGCACGACATATTTGTAGATCTGCATCTTGTCGGCGTTGCGGACGAGCGCGTCGAACTTGACACCGAGCTCGTGCTGGGCGGCGGCCACCTCGTGGTGGTGCTTTTCCACCGTGACGCCCATTTCGGTTAGCACCGTCAGCATCTCGGAGCGCATGTCCTGAACGCTGTCGACCGGGGGGACCGGGAAGTAGCCGCCCTTGATGCGCGGACGGTGGCCGAGATTGCCGGTCTCGTAGTCCGTGTCGTCGTTCGAGGGCAGTTCGGAGCTGTCGAGCTTGAAGCCGGTGTTGTAGGGATCGGCCTTGTACTTGACGTCGTCGAAGACGAAGAATTCGGCTTCCGGACCGACGAATATGGTGTCGCCGACCCCGGAGGCCTTGAGATAGGCTTCCGCCTTTTTCGCCGTACCGCGCGGGTCGCGGTTATAGGCCTCGCCGGAAACAGGGTCGAGAATGTCGCAGATGATGACCATGGTGGATTGCGCGAAGAACGGATCCATGTGAGCCGTTTCCGGGTCGGGCATGAGCACCATGTCGGATTCGTTGATGGCTTTCCAGCCGCCGATCGAGGAGCCGTCGAACATGACGCCGTCGGCGAACATGTCCTCATCGACGCCAGCGATATCCATCGTCACATGCTGCAGCTTGCCTTTAGGGTCCGTAAAGCGCAGGTCGACGAACTTGACGTCATTTTCCTTGATCTGCTTCAGAACTTCGCTCGCAGTCGTCATTTCTGTAATTCCCCGTGTGAGATAACCGAGATTTGGCAAATCGGGGCCTGACGGCCCCAAGGTGAGGTGAGGGTAACCAGGCAGGAAACGTGATCAGATCGCGTCGAGGCCGGTTTCGCCCGTACGGATGCGGATGACTTCTTCCACGTTGGAGACGAAAATCTTCCCGTCACCGATGCGGCCGGTCTGCGCCGCATTGCGGATCGCCTCGATGACGGCCTCCGCGTTCTCGTCCGCAAGCACGACCTCGACCTTTACCTTCGGCAGGAAGTCGACGACGTATTCGGCACCCCGGTAGAGTTCCGTATGTCCCTTCTGCCGCCCGAAGCCCTTGGCTTCCGTGACGGTGATCCCCTGCAGGCCGACTTCCTGAAGAGCTTCCTTCACTTCGTCGAGCTTGAAAGGTTTTATGATCGCTTCGATCTTTTTCATGAGAAAATGTCTCTCCGCTTCTCCCTTAAGAACCGGGTCATGCCCGCTCGCCCTCCAATATGCATGTAGCGTGCCACTTTTATAGAGAAATGATACGTGATCGGCGAAATTTCTGGGGTCAAGAAGCAGTAGCGCCGTGAGGGCGTCCTTTCTTGTCGCAATCTGCCTAATTTTTATGAGGTCCGATCGCCTGCTGCGCGTCCGCCGGTGACAATCGGCGCTAATTCAGGCGGAAAGCTTGCAATTTGAGCAACAATTATATGCAGATGCACAAAAGATATGCATTCCAACCGGCGATCTATGCACTTGTCTTGCGGGCTCGGCCGCGCTTAGATCGCGTCATGCCCAAGGCGCTTCAAGACATATCGGACCTTTTGGTGACGCCGGCCGAGATGCAGGCGATCGACAAGGATGCGGCCGGCTCCGGTATCGAGAGCTTCTCGCTCATGCGCTCGGCGGGCATGGCCGTGTCCGCCGCCGCCTTGCGGCTCTTTCCGTCGGCGGCGCGCTTCGTCGTGCTTTGCGGCCCCGGCAACAATGGCGGTGACGGTTATGTCGCGGCAGCGGCGCTCACGGAGAGCGGCGCAAACGTCGCCCTTTTCGCACTCGGCGACACGGGCAAGCTGAAGGGCGATGCAGCGCGAGCCCATGCCGCCTGCGGGCGCGAGGCCTTGCCCATCGATCTATACGAGCCGTACTCTCAAGATGTCATTATCGATGCGCTGTTCGGGGCAGGGCTTGCCCGCGACCTGCCCGACCAGGCACAGGAGATCGTAAAGAAAATCGATGAAGCGGGCTTGCCGGTCGTCGCCGTCGACCTGCCCTCCGGCATCGACGGGCGCACCGGCGAGATACGCGGCGCGAGCTTCACCGCGGTGCATACGGTGACCTTCATGACCGCGAAGCCCGGCCATGTACTGATGCCCGGCGCCGCCCGCTGCGGCACGCTCGAAGTGTTCGACATCGGTATTCCGGCGCGGCTGGTGGCGGCACGCGCTCGCGACCTCGGCATCAATGCGCCGGCGGTCTGGCGTCAATTTGCTGCCGGTCTCGATCCGGCAACGCACAAATTCAAGCGCGGCCATCTGGCCGTACTTTCAGGCGGGCCGACCTCGACGGGCGCCGCGCGCCTGGCTGCCGCGGCCGGCCTCAGGGCCGGGGCGGGGCTGGTCACGCTCGCATCGCCGGCGGAGGCGATCCCCGTCAACGCCGCACACCTGACGGCCGTCATGCTGAAGGAGATAGGCAATCCCGCCGATCTTGCCGAGTGGCTGAAGGACCGGCGCCTCAATGCCTTCGTGCTCGGCCCGGGTTTTGGCGTTGGCGAGAAGGCGAGGGACTTTGCCCTGATGCTTTGCGAACACGCCCTGGTCCTTGACGCCGATGGGCTGACCTCCTTCAAGGAGGGGAGGTCGGAGCTCTTCGACAGAATTGCAGCGAGCGGCGGGCAAGTGGTCATGACGCCGCACGAAGGTGAGTTTCAGCGTCTCTTCCCCGAGATTGCGGCAGACGGCAAGCTCTCCAAGATCGAAAAGGCGCAGGCTGCTGCGAAGCTCAGCCATGCGGTGATTCTGTACAAGGGAGCGGACACCGTTATATCGGCGCCTTCCGGCCGCGCTGTCGTCAATAGGAATGCGCCGCCCTGGCTCGCTACCGCCGGATCGGGCGACGTGCTTGCCGGCATCATCGGCGCTCACCTGGCCCAGGGAATACCGGCCTTTGAGGCGGCTGCCGCCGCGGCTTGGCGCCACGGCGAGGCGGGCACGCGTACCGGGCGCAGTGCGACCGCCGAGACGCTTATGGAGAACATCGCACCGCTTCTTGAATAATAACAACGGCAGATCGGTCAGGATCTACTGCCTTTGGTAGGTCAGCCGCGCGTGCCCTTCGCGATCGGTTCCTGGTAGGTGAAACCCAGGTCCCAGGGGAAGTAGATCCAGGTGTCCTGGCTCACTTCGGTAACGAAGGTGTCGACCAGCGGGCGCCCCTTCGGCTTGGCGTAGACGGCAGCGAAATGCGCCTTCGGCAGCATGGCGCGCACTTCTGCCGCCGTCTTGCCGGTATCGGTCAGGTCGTCGACGACCAGAACGCCCTCGCCGCCGTCTCGGGCGATCTCCGCCGAGATCCCCTTCAGCACCTTCATCTGCCCTTGGGTGTCGTAGTCGTGATAGGAGGCGATGCAGACGGTCTCAATCATGCGGATGTTGAGTTCGCGGGAGACGATCGCCGCCGGAACGAGCCCGCCGCGGGTGATACAGACCATCGCGCGCCAGTCGTGTCCATTGTCGGCGAGCCGCCAGGCGAGCGCACGCGCGTCGCGATGGAACTGATCCCAGGATACGGGAAATGCTTTTTCGGGAAGGGGCATGGGGCGGACTCCGCGATCTTTTCGAACTGGAACTTAAAGGCGCCGCAGCGGAGCAAATGATCAGCATCGACGCCTGACGATTTGCGGCATGCAATACTGGCAATGAAGCCTACCGCGCAAGGCCCTTTGCGCGCTCTTGCGCAGGCAGCACGATACCGAAGCCCCGCATCGTCGTCCGGGAACTAGTCGCCGCTGCGCGCCCGCGTGATCGCCTCGATCATCGCCGCCACGTCGGCTTCCGCAGCATCGAGAAGGGAGGCGTCCCGAGCCCTGATCACGATATCTGTCGAGAAGCTCCTGCCGTCGAATTTCGGGTAGGAGCCGATGCTGGTCTCCGGGTGGTTCTTCTGCACCTCGGCCAAGGCGACGCCGATATCCCCTTCGCCGAAAGGCGAGCGAACCGTACGGGAAAGGATGGGCGTGCCCGTCGCAAGGCTGGGCAGAAGACCATCGAGCATTGCCTGGAAGACCTGCGGCACTCCCGCCATCACATAGACATTGCCGATGCTGAAGCCCGGCGCGGTCGATACGGGATTGACGATATGCTCGGCGCCCGCCGGCATGCGCGCCATCCGCTTGCGCGCTTCGGTGAACTCCATGCCCCGCCGGGCATACATCGCACTGAGCAAGTCCATGGCCTTCGGATCATGGATGCATTCAAGCCCGAAAGCTTTTGAAATCGCATCGGCAGTGATGTCGTCGTGGGTCGGGCCGATGCCGCCTGAGGTGAAGACGTGATCGTAACGGTCACGCAGCGCATTGACCGCTTCGACGATCGCTTGCTCGTCGTCGCCAACGATCCGGACCTCGCGCAGATCGATGCCGACGATGGTCAGCATATCGGCGAGGTGCCCGATATTCTTATCCTTCGTACGACCCGAGAGAAGCTCGTCGCCAATGGCAAGCATGGCGGCGGTGACGATCGTGGCACTGGTCATGGCAACTCCCGGTCTATGTGGGATCGTTCAACGCGATCTCCTCACTGTTTAAGAAAACTGAACAGTCTGTCGACCGCCCCGGTTCTGGCAACAGCATGCGATTGATAAATCTTCCCGCCCGCGACGATCAAGCGGAATTGCCGGACACCGAAGGAGTATTATCGTTTGCTAAGGTATTGGTTCTTTTTATTCGGCTTACGGGCATATCGAGAAGATGGCCTATGCTGTGGCGGAAGGCGCAAGGTCGGCCGGTGCCGATGTGGATGTGAATCGCGTCCCGGAACTCGTGGCGGAAGAGGTGGCAAAGGCTTCCCATTACAAGATCGACCAGGTCGCTCCCATCGCGACGGTGGAGGAACTGGCGGAGTATGACGCCATCATATTTGAGCCGGAACGCGTTATGGGACGGTCGCATCGCAAATGCGTAACTTCATCGACCAGACCGGCGGACTCTGGGCGAAGGGCAAGCTCGTCGACAAGATCGGCTCCGCATTCACCTCGTCGGCCACCAAGCACGGCGGCCAGGAGTCGACCATCCTCGGTCTCATTCCGACGATGATGCATCACGGCATGGTGGTCGTTGGCCTTCCTTATGCCCTCCAGGGGCAGATGGGTGTGGAAGTCAAGGGCGGCTCGCCCTTTGGTGCATCCACGCTCACCGGCGATGACGCGGCCCGTTTCCAGGGTGCGCATGTTGCCAGGATTGCCGAAAAGCTTGCATCCTGATCGCACCGGTTCGATACAAGCGCGCGCGGTTCCGCCATGGAGCCGCGCTTCTTTTCCGGCAAGAGCAGGGGATGGAGCGGTGGCGTGAAAGCATGCGAGCGCATCCCGCCCAAACGCCCTCCGCCTTGCTGCGAGGGCGTCTCCCTCCAAAGGCGCAGCTACTGCTCAAAATTGGCACAACGATAGTTAATTTGTGTTAACATCGTGCCGTCTGGCACTGTCACAGGCAAGGAGGAGCACGAGGGCCGTGCGCGAACGGCCCTGCGATAGCGGCGTGCGTCGTTTCCGGCGCACAAAGGAAGGCTGTCGCACGTGAATTGCTGCAGGTTTTTTTCCCGAGGTCGGATCGGCTTAGGAAAAACATGCAGAGGGCAGCATTGCCCTTTGAAGTCCACGGGAGTGAAGAATGAAGCGGATTATCTATTCGATCGTTCCACACGACGGAGGCTGGGCTTACAAGGCGGCCGACGTGTATTCCGAGCCATTTCCCACGCGCGAGATGGCGCTGACGGCGGCAAAAATTGCGGCTGCCGAGCAGCAGGTCGGTGGCGATGATGAGGAAATCAGCTTCCAGGACGAAAAGGGCAACTGGCATTTCGAACATGCAGACGGAGGAGATCGACCCGAAGCAACGGTCGAGGACGGCTGAAGACTGTATCCATCAGGGCTGCCTGGGCAAGCGCCTGGGAGAGGCGGCCCCTTTTTCGGTGATGACGCGAGGGAGGAGTTCTATGCATTACAATGTTCAGATCTTCACTTGGACCGCGCGCCAGGGTTTGCATCAGGTGGGCTCGCTCATCGAAGTTGATGCGCCCAATCCCAAGGCCGCGGCAGTGTCGCTGCTAGGGTTACGGCTCGAAGACAAGGGCGACTCGTCGAAGCTCGCAGTCAGGGTCTGGCGCCGGGAAGACGCTGAGAAGGTCGACTGCGACTGTTTCTACTATCATTGAGGTTCGTGCTCGAAACTAAGTCGAGGTCGACTTGGGAGACATGCAGCAGCCGCGGCTTCGTCAGCGCAGCCTGCGGACGAACATTCGTATCCACGCCGGATTCTGGCCGTAGGACTCGCCTGATCGCAATTCCGCCTGGCGCGCTGCGATGGCGTTTGCGAAAGCCTCCTTCATCGCATCGATCGAAAGTCGCGCCTCGGCAAGTTCGTCGCGATCAGCTGGAGCTTCCTGCGTCATGCCGGACTCTTCTGCTTGGGAGAGTGACCAACGAAGGCACGTGCGGCGAACAGCAAGAGCCGTTCGTCCCGGTTTCCTGCCTGGTAGGCATCGATCAGCATCCTCGCGAGTCTTCGCGACTGGGCGCTTTCGCGCGGCCACTGAAAATCATCGCACAGCCGGTCGAACACACGCTGGAGCGTGGCGAGATCCTCGGGGAACAAAGGGGTGTCGAACGCTTGCCGTGGATGCACGCAATTACCCTCGGACGTGATGTGGATAGCTGCCGCTTACCTTGCCAGAAACAAGCAAAGATTGAGCCCCTGTGGAATGAGGGGTTGTGCAAATTATTCTGCTGATGCATCAGAGTAGACTCATCCGACACCGCATGAATTTGACAAAGCAAAAGGACGGAACGGCGGCGCGAACGCAGGTGAGCGAATTCCGCTCAGCTGGCCGGAGCTGGTCCCGCTTCGAACGTACCGGCCCATTCGGTCGCGATAACGGTGGAAAAGGACAACGGAACCTGTTCTGTCAGGACAAGAGGCCGATTTACCCCGGCCGAAACGCCCTTTTCCCGCATTCAGTCGTCTTCGAGGGGTCGTTTTTCTGCTCGTTCAAGCGCTTTTTCTCGAAACCACTGTTGACCGGCGATGTTTCTTCTTCGTTGTTCTTGGTGGAACCTATTCACCCCACACGAGTTTCATCAGCGGCGTGAAGATGAAGGAGAGCTTCAATGACTGATAGAGATCCACAGGTAATCAATACGGGTGGAGGCGGCAGTGGTGGCGGCTGGGCGGTCGCTGCAAT
>JAPSJG010000130.1 GCA_031178305.1 Sinorhizobium sp. | reverse complement strand
CACCGGGGGCCGTCATCTGCACGCGTCGGCCGTCTCCCTCTTGCGCGAAGGTCAGCGTGATCCGCTCGGAGGGAAGCGCCTCCGCGGCCTTTTCCGGCCATTCGACGAGGCAGATGCCCTCCGAAAGGCCTTCGTCGAATCCGAGTTCATCCAGCTCGGATGCATCGCCGAGCCGGTAGAGATCGAAATGGGCGACCGGAATCCGGAGGTCATAGCTCTGGACCAGCGTGAAGGTTGGGCTCGGCACCTCGAGAGCGTCGTCGTCGGCCATCGCCCTCAGGAAGGCGCGCGCGAAGGTGGACTTGCCCGCCCCGAGATCGCCGGAAAGACCGACGCAATCGCCGCGCTTCAGCGCCAGCGCCAGATCCTCGCCGAGCTCGATGGTTGCCGCTTCGTCCTTCAGGAGAAGTTCTATACGCTTCAAGGCTCTATTCCGCCGCGATGATCTTCGGCATTTCGGCGGAAGGAATGCGGCAAGTGACCTCCGTGCCCTCGCCTTCCTTGCTGCGGATGGAAACAGTGCCATGATGCAGGCTGACGAAGCTCTCGACGATCGAGAGCCCGAGGCCGGCGCCGCCACGCTGGCCGTAGCTCTCGAAGCGGTTGAACACCGTGTTCAGGACGTCCTGCGGGATACCGGGCCCGGTATCGCTCACCGAAAAGACGAAATCGCTGCCTTCACGCCGGCACTTTAGATCGATGACGCTGCCATCGGGGGCGAAATTGGCGGCGTTGGTCAGGAGCTTGATGAAGATCTGCTTCAGCCGCTGCTGGTCTGCGACGATGCGGCCGAGATTGTCGGGCGCATCGATCCCGAGGGCCACGCCGCTTTCCGTGAGCCGGTCGGCCATCTGCTGCGCCACATCATCGAGCAGATCCAGTAGTCTCACTTCCGACATGTCGAGTTCTACGATGCCGGCATCGACCGTTGCAAGATCCAGGATGTCGTTGACGATCGTCAGAAGCAGCGACGAAGACGTGGCGATATGGTCGACATATTCCGCCTGACGCGCGTTGAGCTCGCCGAAGGCCGGCGTCTTCAGGAGATCGGCGAAGCCGATGATGTTGGTCAGCGGAGAGCGCAGTTCGTAGGAGACATGGTGGACGAAGTCGTTCTTCAAGGCGTCTGCCTTGCGCAAGGCCTCGTTCTTCTCCGTCAGCGCCCGCTCGACGCGCACGCTGTCGGTGATATTGACGAAGGTCAGCATCGTTTGGGCGTTGGGCAGCGGAATGACCGCATAGTCGAGGATCAGCCCGGTGCGCAGTTCCAGGATGCCGCGGCTAGACGGCCGCTCGTCGTCGAAGCTGGTGATGATGTGGGCAAAGCGCTTCCAGCCGTCCGGCTGGTCGTAGGAGGAGAGGCACGCCTGCTCGACGGCGCGGATATGCGTGCCGGGCTTGGCTTCCGCCTCGCTGATGCCCCAGAGCGCCCGGAAGGCCGGATTGGAAAGGCGGATGCGTCCGTCCGGTCCGAAAACGGCAACGCCTTCGGCCAGGTGGTCGATCGTCTCGCCCTGCACCTGGAGCAATGTGTTGTAACGCGTTTCGAGATCGACCTTCTCCGTCAGGTTCTCGAAGACCCAGGTCGCGCCACCCTGCGGCCGTGCAGTGGCGAAGACGCGCAAGGTCTGACCGTTCGGAAGGTGCCAGAGGTCGCTCTGGGTGTCGAGCGCCTGATAGACCGAGAGCGCATTGGCTTTCCATTGTTTCCAGTTGAGCTGTTCCGGCAGCTTGCCGCCGGCGCGGAGTCGGTCGAGCACCTCGCCATTGTCGGGCTTGCGCTCGAGGAAGCCCATGTCGAGGTCCCAGAGGCGCTGAAACGCCTGATTGTAGAACTGCAGACGCTGATTGCCGTCGAAGATCGCGACCGGTGTCGCCAGATGGTCGAGGGTTTCGGCGTGACTCTTGAGCGTGCGCGCCAGTTCCCCGCGCACCGATTCGATGCCCGACACGTCGATCGCCATGCCGGCTGAGCCCGCGGTGCTTCGGGCGTCGACGACGTCGTAGAAGGTTCGATTGCCCCGGACGACGGTCGAGACCTTGTCGCGGAACGGGGTCTCGGAAGTGGATACGGCACGGATCTTTTCCCGCGCGGTGGTAGCCAGCAACTCACGGCTTTCCGCCGCGGCAGCGGCCGGGCTGCGCGCCTCGACCGCCTCGGCATAGGCCTCATTGACCCATTCGAGCTTGCCGTCCGGGCTGCGCTGCCAGACGGGAAGGTCGATGGCGTCTAGCAGGGTTCGGAATGTGGAAAGCGAGGCATGCAGGCGGTCGCGCTCAAGCTTCAGTTCGGCAAGTTCGGCTCTCAAATTGTTGAGAGCGACGAAGCGCACGAAGGCCTGTCCGCCGGAAACGCGGCCCTGGGCCTCCAAGACCTCGTTGCGCTGCGTTTCCAGCACCAGGTCGAAGCTCTGCGCATGCGCTCTCAGCGTCTCGATCGCCTTTTCGAGCTGGCTTGCCGATTGCGGCTTGATCCAGCGTCCGAAGGCGAGAAAGTCGCGGTCGTCCTGCGGTGCACCGGTCTCAACCGGAAGCTGACCCAGGAATTCCGGTCGCTCGGCGAGCCCGTCCCAGACCACTATGCGCCGGTTCTTATCGGCGATGAGCGCCTGGAAGCGGGAGATCCGCTGGTTGGCGTCGGAGAGTTCCGATCGCAATTCGCGGTTTTCGGCTTCGATGTTGCCGCGCTGCCGGATGAGCCAGATCGCAGAAATCATAGCGGCGGAAATGACGCCAATGAGGACGGAGAACGTGACGACCTCGGAGGAGCCGAAGATGCTTCTGGCGACGGGCGCCGATACTTCAGCCGCAGCATCGCTCGCAACGAAAAGAGCCGTGCAGGCAGCCAGGCGGCGCATCAGCCGTGGTCCCCTCAGCCACGCGCCCGCAATTACGGGTCGCTTAACCATGCATCCTTCCGTATTCATGCCGCCGCCCCCGTTCGCGCGGAAAGCGCCGCCGGCTGGCCATGGCCGAAAGTCTCAACGAAGGTTCGCGTCCGTTCCGATTGCATCCCCGGTCTGTCTCCGTCTGTTTGCCGCATGTCCGACAAGACATCCCCACTTGTAAACGCCGTCGGCGGAACGAGGAGAAGCGATGCGCTCGGCCTCACCCGACCTCACCCCACTTCTCGCGAGCAGAAAGCCGCACCAGCGTCACGAATCAATGAGTTAACCATACTTCTTTGACGATTCGCCGGAAAGTGCGCTGCCCAAAAAAGCGGCCGCGATCTCTTGTCAAGATCGCGGCCACAAGATGTTGTGGATTGCCCGGGTAACGATTAGTACCGGTAGTGTTCGGCCTTGAAGGGGCCCTGGCGTTCCACACCGATATAGGCCGCCTGCTCCTCCGACAGTTCGGTGAGCTTGGCGCCGAGCTTGGCGAGATGCAGGCGGGCGACCTTCTCGTCCAGCTGCTTCGGCAGAACATAGACCTCGTTCTTGTAGTTCCCGCCCTTGGCGAAGAGCTCAATCTGCGCCAGCACCTGATTGGAGAAGGAAGCCGACATCACGAAGGACGGATGTCCGGTCGCGTTACCGAGATTGAGCAAACGGCCTTCCGAGAGCAGGATCAGCCGGTTGCCCTTCGGGAACTCGATCATGTCGACCTGCGGTTTGATGTTTGTCCACTTCAGGTTCCGAAGCGCTGAGACTTGGATCTCGTTGTCGAAGTGGCCGATATTGCCGACGATCGCCATGTCCTTCATCTCGCGCATGTGCTCGATGCGGATGACGTCCTTGTTGCCGGTAGTGGTGATGAAGATGTCGCCGGTTGAGACGACGTCTTCGAGCTGGACGACCTCATAGCCGTCCATTGCGGCCTGTAGCGCGCAGATCGGGTCGATCTCGGTCACCTTCACCCGTGCGCCGGCGCCGCGCAGCGACGCGGCGGAGCCCTTGCCGACATCGCCATAGCCGCAGACGACCGCTACCTTGCCGGCCATCATCACGTCGGTGCCGCGACGGATGCCGTCGACGAGCGATTCCTTGCAACCGTATTTGTTGTCGAACTTCGACTTGGTGACGCTATCGTTGACGTTGATCGCCGGGAAGGGCAGCAGGCCCTTGGCCTGGAGCTGGTAGAGGCGGTTGACGCCGGTGGTCGTCTCTTCCGTGACACCCTTGATGGCGTCGCGCTGCTTGGTGAACCAGCCCGGCGAGGCGGCAAGCCGCTTCTTGATCTGGGCGAAGAGGATTTCTTCCTCTTCCGAGCCGGGATTCGACAGCACGTTCTCGCCGGCTTCGGCGCGGGCGCCGAGCAGGATGTACATGGTGGCATCGCCACCATCGTCGAGGATCATGTTGGAGAAGCCGCCATCGGCCCACTGGAAGATCTTGTCCGTATAGGCCCAATATTCTTCGAGGGTCTCGCCCTTGACGGCGAAGACCGGGATGCCTCTCGCGGCAATCGCCGCCGCGGCATGGTCCTGCGTCGAGAAGATGTTGCACGAGGCCCAGCGCACTTCAGCGCCGAGCGCCACCAGCGTCTCGATCAGCACCGCCGTCTGGATCGTCATGTGCAGCGACCCGGTGATGCGCGCTCCTTTGAGCGGCTTAGTCGGTCCGAACTCCTCACGGCAGGCCATCAGGCCCGGCATTTCCGTTTCTGCGATGGCAATTTCCTTGAGGCCGAAATCGGCAAGGCCGATATCGGCGACAATATAGTCCTGAGTGGC
Source organism: Sinorhizobium sp. (assembly GCA_031178305.1). Lineage (GTDB taxonomy): Bacteria > Pseudomonadota > Alphaproteobacteria > Rhizobiales > Rhizobiaceae > Sinorhizobium. The sequence continues at coordinate 4,300 of JAPSJG010000130.1, read as the reverse complement.
GGTCATGGAGTTCTCCAGGCTGATCTTTTTCGGCCGCGCAGGCCCTTTGGGGCGCTTGGCGGCATGACACTGCCTCCCGCGCTTTAGATCACGGGAGCGTGCGCCCGGTCTATCAGGAATTGCCAGGGAGGGCAACCGCCATATAAAGAGGTCTTTATATGTTTATGTCGAAGAGGGGTTCGCTCGCATCGGTCCTCATCCGGCTGCCGCTCCTTCTCCGCGCGGGCGGGGAGGGGGACGGTGACGGGTAGTCTAAAAGCGATCATAGCGAGGGGATCACGACTGCGATCACGCAGAAAACAAAAAATCACATCTCTTCGCCAAACTTGTCGCGCACCAGGGCATCGAGCGCGTTGAGCGCCTCTTCCGCCTGTGCCCCGCTTGCGGTGACGAAGACGGTGCAGCCGGTGCTGGCCGCCAGCATCATCAGCCCCATGATGGACGTGCCGCCGACGGTCATGCCGTCCTTGGAAACGGTGATCTCGGCATCATAGGCCTCGACCGTCTGTACGAATTTTGCCGAGGCGCGTGCGTGCAGGCCGCGCTTGTTGATGATGAGCAGCTCGCGCGTCAGCGCCGTATCTGCCAGGTGGTCCATTATTTCCCACTCAGTACGCGGCTGGCGACATTGATGTATTTTCGTCCTGCGTCGGATGCTTCGACAAGTGCCTTGTCCATGTCGCTTTCGCCGCGCACACCCGCGAGCTTGATCAGCATCGGCAGGTTGACGCCGGCAATCACCTCGACACTGCCGCTGCGCATCACAGAAATGGCGAGGTTGGAAGGCGTACCGCCGAACATGTCCGTCAGGATGATGACGCCATCGCCTTCATTGGCGCTCTCAACGGCGTCGATGATGTCCTGACGCCGCTGGTCCATGTCGTCCTCGGGGCCGATGCACACCGTCTCGATTGCTCTTTGCGGACCGACGACATGTTCCAATGCATGCCGAAACTCTTCCGCCAGCTTGCCATGGGTGACAAGCACAAGTCCGATCATGGGTATCTTTGCTCCAACTGCATTCGCAACTCGTCGATGGTCAGATATCGCAATGCAGCAATTTCGTCCATCTGTTGGGGCGGTCATCTTGGCAAGGAAAAGGCGAAGTGCAAGCTTAAAATGCCGAAAAAACCAGCCATTTTGCCTTTGCCTAAACCTAAATGCCTAATTTTTCGGGCAACAAGGCGACAAGTGCACCGACCGAGGATATGGCGTCATCAACGGGAAGATGCAATAGCGGCAAGACCATTCCAACCTCCAGCTGCAATTCTTCGCTTTCGGGCGGCAAGCGGGGATTGAAGGGCGCCTTCACCGGCAGGATCGCCCAGTCGAGAATGCAGGCGGGGATGGTCTCGACCGCCGCAATGCCGGCGCCGCGAATTTCGATGAGGCCGCGAATGGCCGGCGGGCAACGCGCGATGATCCGGTTGTTTGTGAGCGTTAGATCCACCCGGTCGTCGGCGACGAGCGCCGCAAAGCGCCCGCGAAGCCGAACCTCCGAAATCAAGGACAACGCGAGCGCCGACTTGCCCGATCCTGAAGGGCCGGTCACGAGGAAGCCGGTCGTGCCGAGCACGATCGCTGTTCCGTGAATGTTCGTCACCGGCGTTTTCACGCGTGCGGCTCGGCGGGAAGCGAAAGGATGAAGCGGGCGCCGGTCACTCGGCCGTCCTTGCCGATGATGTTCTCGGCCTTCAGCGTTCCGCTATGTGCCTCGGCGATCTGCCGCGAGATCGACAGGCCCAGGCCGGAATTCTGGCCGAAATCCTCCCCTTCTGGCCGGTCGGTGTAGAAGCGCTCGAAGATGCGGTCGATATCCTCCGCCTGAATGCCGGGTCCGTTGTCCTCGATGGTGACGAGGCAGCGCGACCGTGATCGGGTCAAGCGCACGATGATGCGGCCGTTCGGCTCGGGCACGAAGGAACGGGCATTCTCGATGAGATTGGTGATGATCTGGCCGATGCGCAGCTCATAGCCGCTGACGATGAAATTCGCCCTTTGATTGTCCTTGCGGTCGACGACGAAATCGAGGAGCACCTGCTTCTTGCTGCCCCGGACCTGCCGCGAAATGTCGATGAGGTCGCCGAGGAGCTTTTCGAGATCGACCTTCTTTGCGTCGCTGCGGGCGAGTTCGGCGTCTAGCCGCGAGGCGTCCGAAATATCGCTGATCAGACGGTCTAGACGCCGCACGTCGTGCTGAATGATGTCGAGCAGCCGCTTCTTCGAGTCTTCCGTACGCGCGAGCGGCAGGGTCTCGACGGCGCTGCGCAGCGAGGTCAGTGGATTCTTGAGTTCGTGGCTGACGTCGGCGGCGAAATTCTCGATTGCCGCAATGCGGTCATAGAGCGCGGTCGTCATTTCCCTGAGCGCGATCGAAAGATTGCCGATCTCGTCCTGGCGAGAGGAAAAGTCCGGAATTTCCTCGCGTTCCTTGGCGCCGCGGCGCACGCGAATGGCGGCGGCCGCCAGCCGCCGCAGCGGATTGGCAATCGTCGAGGAAAGCAGCAGCGAAAGAATGACGTTGACGAGTGCGGCGACGCCGAAAACGCGAATGATGGCCAGCCGCTCGGCGTGGACGATCTTGTCGATATCGCCGGCCTGGGTCGACAGCAGCAGCACCCCGAGAACGGCGCGGAAACGCTGCACCGGCACTGCTACGGAAACGATCAGCTCTCCCTTTTCGGTGACGCGCACCACCGCGCCCCGAACGCCGGTGAGGGCATTCATCACTTCCGGATAGATCGCGCCGTTGCCACCAGGCGGCTCCTTGTAAAGCGGCAGGTCGCTCGGCTGCAGCAGCCGGTTGAACCAGGTGCTGATCGTCTCTGCGGTGCTCGGCGTTTCCGGATCGACCGGCGGCAGATCGAAGCGGAGCACCTGTCCCCCGCTGTAAAGGTGACGGGAATCGAGCAGGAGATCGGCATCGGCGTCGAACAGGCGGGCGCGCGTGCGCGTCGGCGAGATCAGGCGTCTGAGAACCGGCGCGACGCGCTCCTGGATGATCGGAAACTCCAGGTCTTCGTCGCTCGGAAGCGGGGTGATGCTTTCGCCTGCCTGAAGTTCGAGCAGCTTCTCCGGATCGATGGTTATCGAGTTGGTGTCGACCGATGCCGAAGCCGAGATGGCGCCGGCGATGATTTCGCCCTGCGTCAGCAGGCTCTCCACGCGAGCGTCGATGAGCCCCTCGCGGAATTGGTTGAGGTACATGATCCCGCCGACGAGTACGACGAGTGCGACGAGGTTGAAGAAGACGATCCGACGCGTGAGGCTCGAAAAGACGGCGTTGCCGAAGAGTCGCCGGATCAGCGTGAAGGGATGCGCCCAACGGCGCTGGCCGCGCGCGGATGTCCTCCCGTCTGAGTCTTCGATATCGCCCTGCAAGACTTCTACCAAGTCTTCCGCTCCTGCGACGAGAATGTCGTCGCTATCATTCCGACAGCCGGTCGGCCGGCCCGCCACCGTGGGTGCGATGTCGGTTATGCGGCCGCACGCTCCGCGGTCTCGAAACGAGTCCACTGCCTGTGATCAACTGCATGTTTCCTTGCATCGACCTCGATTTAAGGACAAAGACATGCAGCACTTTCAAAGTGCGACGGCGACCTTCGCGCGTCTGATAAGACGCGCGGCGCTGTAGGCTTGCCTTGCCTTCGCGCCGCTCCTCATGCGCCACAAACTGCGCCAAGGCAAGTCCCGCGGGCGACCGCAAGTCCCGTGGGGAATCGTCAGGCCGTCTCGCGAAAGCGGTAGCCGACACCGTAGAGCGTTTCGATCATGTCGAACTCGTTGTCGACCATCTTGAACTTCTTGCGAAGCCGCTTGATGTGGCTGTCGATCGTCCGGTCGTCGACATAGACCTGCTCATCATAGGCGGCATCCATCAGCGCGTCGCGGCTTTTCACCACCCCCGGCCGCTGCGCCAGCGAATGCAGGATGAGAAATTCCGTCACGGTCAGCGTCACCGGCTCGTTTTTCCAGGTGCAGGTATGTCGCTCCTGGTCCATGACGAGCTGCCCGCGCTCCAGCGAGCGCGAGGGCGCGTCGGAATTCTTGGCGCCGCCGGCGCCGGCCGCGGCGATGTCGCGGCTGGTGGCGCGGCGCAGTATGGCCCTGACGCGCTCGACGAGAAGCCGCTGGGAAAAGGGCTTGGTGATGAAATCGTCAGCGCCCATCTTGAGGCCGAAGAGTTCGTCGATCTCCTCATCCTTGGAGGTGAGGAAGATCACCGGAAGATCCGACTTTTGCCTCAGGCGACGCAACAGTTCCATGCCGTCCATGCGCGGCATCTTGATATCGAAGATCG